>NZ_JBFBAX010000020.1:0-135726 GCF_040682395.1 Streptomyces sp. NPDC051207
CACATCTGCGGCGTTGTCGTCACTCGCCGACTCCCCCACGCTCGGCTTCACTCGCGCGGGAGGGACCCCCATCGCGTCGACTCCCTCCTCCGCCTTGCAGCTGCACGCACCAGACCCCGCTCGGGTCGGCCCGGAGGCACAGCGCATCACGGCCAGGCTGATCCGAACGGCAGGCCCTAGCAGCCGACCAGGCGCGAGGCCAGGTAGCCCTCGATCTGGTCGAGGGAGACGCGCTCCTGCTTCATCGAGTCACGCTCGCGGACGGTCACCGCGTTGTCGTCCAGCGTGTCGAAGTCGACCGTCACGCAGTACGGCGTGCCGATCTCGTCCTGGCGGCGGTAGCGGCGGCCGATGGCGCCCGCGTCGTCGAACTCGATGTTCCAGTTCTGCCGCAGCGCCTGGGCGAGGCCCTTGGCCTTCGGGGACAGCTCGGGGTTGCGGGACAGCGGCAGCACCGCGACCTTCACCGGGGCGAGGCGGTGGTCGAGGCGCAGCACGGTGCGCTTCTCCATCTTGCCCTTGGCGTTGGGCGCCTCGTCCTCGATGTACGCGTCGAGCAGGAACGCCAGCATCGCGCGGCCGACACCGGCCGCGGGCTCGATGACGTACGGCGTCCAGCGCTCGCCGGCCTCCTGGTCGAAGTAGGACAGGTCCTGGCCGGAGGCCTTGGAGTGGGCGCCGAGGTCGTAGTCGGTACGGTTGGCGACGCCCTCCAGCTCGCCCCACTCGCTGCCGCCGAACTGGAAGCGGTACTCGATGTCGGCGGTGCGCTTGGAGTAGTGGGAGAGCTTCTCCTGCGGGTGCTCGTACCACCGCATGTTCTCTTCGCGCATGCCCAGGCCGGTGTACCAGTTCCAGCGCTGCTCCATCCAGTACTCCTGCCACTTCTCGTCCTCGCCCGGCTTGACGAAGAACTCCATCTCCATCTGCTCGAACTCGCGGGTGCGGAAGATGAAGTTGCCGGGCGTGATCTCGTTGCGGAAGGACTTGCCCATCTGGGCGATGCCGAACGGCGGCTTGCGGCGCGAAGTGGTCTGCACCTGGGCGAAGTTGGTGAAGATGCCCTGCGCGGTCTCGGGACGCAGGTAGGCGACGGAGCCGCTGTCCTGGGTCGGGCCGAGGTGCGTGGAGAGCAGGCCCGAGAACTGCTTGGGCTCGGTGAACTGGCCCTTGTTGCCGCAGTTGGGGCAGTTGATGTCGGCGAGGCCGTTCTCCGGGGCGCGGCCCTTCTTCTCCTCGTACGCCTCCTCCAGGTGGTCCGCGCGGAACCGCTTGTGGCAGGAGGTGCACTCGGTGAGCGGGTCCGTGAAGGTGGCGACGTGGCCGGAGGCGACCCACACCTCGGGGGCCAGGATCACGGACGAGTCGATGCCGACGACGTCCTCGCGCGACGTCACCATGTAGCGCCACCACTGGCGCTTGAGGTTCTCCTTGAGCTCGACACCCAGCGGTCCGTAGTCCCAGGCGGCGCGCTGACCGCCGTAGATCTCACTGCAGGGGAATACGAAGCCACGGCGCTTGCTCAGGCTGACGATGGTGTCGATCTTGTCGGCGGCCACGGTGCTCTCTTCATTACGACGACGGGCGACGAAGCGAGTTGCTTCCAGCGAATGCTTCAGGTTACCGGCGGGGCCTGCCCTTCAATCAAATCGGTGCCGTGACCGGGCTTTGTTGACAACGGTTTCCATATTTGTTGAAAATGAGTGTCATGAACGTACGACGACACCACATATCCGGGTTGGCGACCGCCGCGGCCACCGCGCTCGCGCTCGGCACGCTGTCCGCCTGCTCCTCCGACAGCACCGCCGCGGGCAACACGGAGAAGTTCGACGTCGTCGCGTCGTTCTACCCTATGGCCTACCTCGCCGAGCAGATCGGCGGCGAGCACGTCAGCGTCAGCAGTCTCACCAAGCCCGGCCAGGAGCCGCACGACCTGGAGATCAGCACCCAGCAGCGGGCGCAGCTCGAGGAGTCCGACGCGGCGCTCTACCTCAAGGGCCTGCAGCCCACCGTGGACGAGGCCGTCGCCCAGTCCGGCGTCAAGACGAAGATCGACGCGGCGACCCTCACGAAGCTGGAGGAGCTCGGCACCGAGGACGGCCACGACCACGGCGGCGAGGAGGAGCACGCCGAGGAAGGGCACAGCGAGGAGGGGCACACCGAGGAGGAGCACTCCGAGCAGGAGCACGCCCTCGACCCGCACGTCTGGCTCGACCCGTCGAAGTACGCCGAGATCGCCGAGGGCGTGGGCAAGGCCCTCCAGAAGGCCGACCCGGACCACGCGGCGGACTACCGCAAGAACACCGCCGGCCTGGTCAAGAAGCTCACCGCCCTCGACGCCGCGTTCCAGGAGGGCCTGAAGAACACGAAGACCAAGGTCTTCTTCACCCACCACGCCGCCTTCGGCTACCTCGCCCACCGCTACGGCCTGACCCAGGAGGCCATCGCCGGCCTGGACCCGGAGAGCGAGCCCAGCGCCGCCCGCGTGAAGGAGCTCCAGCAGGAGGCCAAGGCCGACGGCGTGACCACCGTGTTCTACGAGACACTGGTGTCGGACAAGACCGCCAAGACCCTCGCCAGGGACGCCGGCCTCAAGACCGACGTGCTGGACCCCGTGGAGGGCATCACGGACAAGTCCCGGGGCGACGACTACATCCAGGTCATGGAGGCCAACCTGGAGGCGTTGAAGAAGGCCCTGGGCAGCAAGTGACCGGACTGGAGGACGGCATGACCGAGCCCGTCATATCGATGCGCGGCGTCCGCGCCGAGCTGGGCTCGCGCCCCGTCCTGCGCGGCATCGACCTCACCGTGCGCCGCGGTGAGGTCGTCGCGCTGCTCGGCGCCAACGGCTCGGGCAAGTCGACCGCCGTGCGCAGCGTCATCGGCCAGGTGCCGGTGGCGTCCGGCGCCATCGAGCTGTTCGGCACGCCCCGGCACCGCTTCCGCGACTGGGCGCGCGTGGGCTACGTACCGCAGCGCACCACCGCCGCGGGCGGCGTCCCCGCCACCGTCACCGAGGTCGTCGCCTCCGGCCGGCTGTCGCGGGCCCGGTTCGGGATGCTGCGCAAGGCCGACCACGAGGCGGTGCGCCGCGCCCTGGACCTGGTCGGCATGGCGGACCGGGCGAAGGACTCCGTGAACGCGCTGTCCGGCGGCCAGCACCAGCGGGTGCTGATCGCCCGCGCCCTCACCGCCGAACCCGAACTGCTGATCATGGACGAGCCGATGGCGGGCGTCGACCTGGCCAGCCAGGAGGTGCTCGCCGAGACGCTGCGCGAGCAGGTCGCCCAGGGCGTGTCCGTCCTGCTCGTCCTGCACGAACTCGGCCCGCTGGAGCCGCTGATCGACCGCGCGGTCGTGCTGCGCGACGGCTGCGTGGTGCACGACGGCCCGCCGCCCGAGGCGGTCGGCCAGCACGCGCTGCCCGGCCACGACCACGTACACCCGCACGCGCCGGAGGGCGCCGAGCCGATCCGCACGGGACTGCTGAGCTGATGGACATCCTCGACTACGACTTCATGCGGCGGGCCCTGCTGGCGGCCGTCCTGGTCGGCATCACCGCGCCGGCCGTCGGCATCTACCTCGTGCAGCGCCGCCAGGCCCTGATGGGCGACGGCATCGGACACGTCGCCATGACCGGCGTCGGCCTCGGCTTCCTGCTGTCCTGGTCGCCGGTGTGGATGGCGACGCTGGTGTCCGTCGTCGGCGCGGTCCTCATGGAGCTGATCCGCTGGTACGGCAGGACGCGCGGCGACATCGCCCTCGCCATGCTGTTCTACGGCGGCATGGCCGGCGGCGTGATGTTCATCAACCTCGCCCCGACCGGCTCCAACGCGAACCTCACCTCGTACCTCTTCGGCTCGCTGTCGACGGTGTCCGAGTCCGACGTGACGGCGATCTGCGTGCTGGCCGGGTTCGTGGTCCTCGTCACGCTCGGCCTGCGGCGGCAGCTGTTCGCGGTCAGCCTGGACGAGGAGTTCGCGCGCGTGACCGGCCTGCCGGTGCGGGCCCTGAACCTGCTGACGGCGATCACCGCGGCCGTCACCGTGACGGTCGCCATGCGGGTCGTCGGGCTGCTGCTGGTGTCGGCGCTGATGGTGGTCCCGGTGGCCGCCGCGCAGCAGCTCACCCGCAGCTTCGCGGTGACGTTCGCGCTCGCCGTGGCCATCGGCGTGAGCGTGACCATCGGCGGCACCGTCACCTCGTACTACCAGGACGTGCCGCCCGGCGCGACGATCGTGCTGCTGACCATCGGCGCGTTCGTCGCGCTGACGGCGCTCGCGGCTCCGCTGGCCCGGCGCCGGGCCCGTGCCCTGGCCGCGGCACAGCCCGCCGGCGACCCCGCAGAGTGTGTGATTCCGGCCAGCCGGGGGGCGGCCGGAAAGACCGGCGTCTGACCGGCCGCAGCACGGGCTGGCACAATGACCCGGGCACAGTCGGACGTGAGGAGGCAACCGGTGACCACCGCTGGACCGCCCGTCAAGGGCCGCGCCACCCGGCAGCGCGCCGCCGTGGCGGCGGCCCTGGACGAGGTCGAGGAGTTCCGCAGCGCGCAGGAGCTCCACGACATGCTCAGGCACAAGGGCGATTCGGTCGGGCTCACCACCGTCTACCGCACCCTTCAGTCCCTCGCCGAGGCCGGTGAGGTCGACGTGCTGCGCACCTCCGACGGCGAGTCCGTCTACCGCCGCTGCTCGTCCGGCGAGCACCACCACCACCTCGTGTGCCGCTCGTGCGGCAGCGCGGTCGAGGTGGAGGGCCCGGCCGTGGAGAAGTGGGCGGAGGCCATCGCGGCGGAGCACGGGTATGTGAACGTGGCGCACACGGTGGAGATCTTCGGCACGTGTGCGGAGTGCGCCGCGGGTTCAGCGGCTTCGTGAGCGCCGTGCCCGCCCGGGTCCGTCGGGGGCTGCGGGTGGCCGCGGGCTGATCGCGCAGTTCCCCGCGCCCCTTCCGGGGCGCGGGTTCCGGGCGGCTGTCAGGTGCCCGTGCGTCCCTCCATCGCCAGCAACTCCTCGTTCGGGATCGCGCCGCCGAAGCGGCGGTCGCGGGAGGCGAATTCGAGACATGCCCGCCACAGGTCCCGGCGGTCGAAATCCGGCCACAGCACGTCCTGGAAGACCATCTCGGCGTAGGCGCTCTGCCACAGCAGGTAGTTGGACGTGCGCTGCTCGCCGCTGGGCCGCAGGAACAGGTCCACGTCCGGCATGTCCGGGTAGTACAGGTACTTCGCGACGGTCTTCTCGTTCACCTTCGACGGGTCGAGCCGGCCCGCCCGCACGTCCTCGGCGATGGCCTTCGCGGCGTCGGCGATCTCGGCCCGGCCGCCGTAGTTCATGCAGAAGTACAGCGTGAGCCGGTCGTTGTCCTTGGTCTGCTCCTGGGCGACCTGGAGTTCCCGGGCGACGGACTTCCACAGCTTGGGCATCCGGCCCACCCAGCGCACCCGCACGCCCAGTTCGTCGAGCCGGTCGCGGGTCTTGCGGATGAAGTCGCGGTTGAAGTTCATCAGGAAGCGCACCTCGTCGGGCGAGCGCTTCCAGTTCTCCGTGGAGAACGCGTACAGGGAGATGGCGCCGACGCCCATCTCGATGGCGCCCTGGAGTACGTCGAGCACGCGCTCGGCGCCGACCTTGTGCCCCTCGGTGCGGGGCAGGCCGCGTTCCTTGGCCCACCGGCCGTTCCCGTCCATGATGATCGCCACATGGTTCGGGATCAGCTCGCCCGGGAGCTTCGGAGGCCGCGCGCCGGACGGGTGCGGCTCCGGCGTGCTGTACTCCCGGCGCTGGCGCCCCAGGATCCCGCGTACGGCCATGGGTTTCTCGTCTCCTCAGTCGCTATTTCTCTACGTACCGCAGGGAGCGCAGGCCGCGCTCCAGGTGCCAGTGCAGATAGGCGGACACCAGCCCGCTGCCCTCCCTGACGTACCGCGCCTCGCAGGCGTCCGCGGTCTCCCAGTCTCCCGTAAGCAGCGCGCCGAGGAGTTCCAGGGCCTGCGGCGAGGGTACGACGCTGCCGGGGACGCGGCAGTCGGCGCAGACGGAGCCGCCGGACGCCACGGAGAAGAACCGGTTGGGTCCGGGCATGCCGCACTTGGCGCAGTCGCCGAAGCTCGGCGCGTAGCCGTTGACGGCGAGGGAGCGCAGCAGGAAGGCGTCGAGCACGAGGTGGGGGGCGTGCTCGCCGCGGGCGAGGGTGCGCAGGGCTCCCACGAGCAGCAGGTACTGCTGCACGGCCGGTTCGCCCTCGTGGTCGGTGAACCGCTCGGCGGTCTCCAGCATGGCGGTGCCCGCGGTGTAGCGGGCGTAGTCGGTGACGATGCCGCCGCCGTACGGCGCGATGGTCTCGCTCTGGGTGCACAGCGGCAGGCCGCGGCCGACCAGCTCGCTGCCCTTGGCGAAGAACTGCACGTCGACGTGCGAGAACGGTTCGAGGCGCGCCCCGAACTTGGACTTGGTCCGGCGTACGCCCCGCGCGACGGCGCGCACCCGCCCGTGCCCCCGGGTGAGCAGCGTGATGATGCGGTCCGCTTCACCCAGCTTCTGGGTGCGCAGCACGATGCCGTCGTCGCGGAACAGGCTCATGGCGTCATTCTCCCGTACGGCGGCGCCGGGTGGGGCCGCCGGGGACATCCCGCTCCCGGCCCCGGCCAGGTCCCGCCCGTGGCGGTTGCGCCATTGGTGCGCCATTCGCGCGCGATCCCTTGACCGCCCCCACGGGCGCTCCTACGGTCGCACTGCCAGGACGTAGGACGTCGTACCTCCTCCCCCGCCCCGCCGCTTCCCGCTCTCTGCCACTCCTTCCCCGCTGGAGGACCCGTGCGCGACGTGACCCACGACCTGCCGGCACGCCGGTCGTTCCTGAAGCGCGGCGGCGCGCTGGGCGCCGCCGCCTGCGTCCCGGCGTCGCTGTCGGCCTGTTCGTCCGGGCCGCAGTCCACCAACGACACCGGCGGCGGGGGCGGCGGCGCCAACCGCACGCTGACGGCGGTGATCGGCTACGGCAACGACGGCAGCTGGGACCCGACGCAGACGGCGTCCGCGTTCTGCATGGCCGCCAACCACCACATCTACGAGGGGCTGCTCGACACCGACCCGATCTCCCGCGAGCCGTACGCGGCGCTCGCGACCGAGGTGCCGCAGGACGCGAACGCCACGTCGTGGCGGTTCACGCTGCGGGCCGGGGCCACCTTCCACGACGGGAAACCGGTGACGGCGGACGACGTGGTGTTCGTCTTCGACCGGATCCTCGACCCGGGCACCCAGACCCTCGCCAAGGGCTTCTTCGCGAGCTGGCTGAAGGAGGTCCGCAAGGTCGACGGGCGGACCGTCGAGCTGGTGCTCAAGTTCCCCTTCCCGGACGGGCTTTCGCGGCTCACCCTCGCCAAGGTCATGCCGAAGCACGTGTTCTCGAAGCCGGGCGCCTGGAACGAGGCGATCAAAGGCCTCGCGGTCGGCTCGGGCCCGTACCGGCAGACCGCGCACCACCCGAAGTCCAACACCACCTTCGAGGCGTACGACGGCTACAACGGCCCCCGCACGCCCGCCTTCAAGAGGATGAACTGGCTGACGATCGTGGACGCCGCCCCCCGCGTCGCCAAGATCTCCGGCTCGGGCGCGGGCGCGCAGATCGCCGACAACATCCCGTACGCCAACATCGGGCAGCTGGAGAGCAGCGGGCTGACCGTCGCCGGCGGCGCCGGGATGAACAACCTGTTCCTGATGTTCAACACCCGGCACAAGCCCTTCGACGACGTGCGGGTGCGGCAGGCACTGCACTACGCCATCGACACCGAGAAGATGGTCGAGGTGGCGCTCAAGGGGCACGGGAAACCGGCCACGTCGTTCCTCGACGAGGCCAACCCCGCCCACCGGCGCGCCAGGACGGTCTACGACTACGACCCCGACCGGGCGAGGGCCCTGCTGAAGGAGGCCGGGGCCGAAGGGCTGAGGATCGACATCCTCGCCGTGAACGTCAGCTGGATCGTGGACTGCCTGCCGACCGTCAAGTCCTCCTGGGACGCGATCGGCGTCAGGACGACGCTGTCGCCGCAGGAGACCACGGCCGTCTTCACGAAGCTGGACCAGAAGCGGGACTACCAGGTCGTCGCCGCCGCCTCGAACCCCAACCAGTTCGGTCTCGACGCCGACCTGATCATGCGCTACAACCACGGGCCCGCAAACCTGTGGATGCAGTACACCCGGTGGGCCGGCAACCCCGTCGCCAAGGCCCTCTTCCGGGACATGGACCGGGCCACCCGGGAGCCGGACCCGGAGAAGAAGAAGGCGATGATCCAGGACTGCATCGACGTCGTCGCCGAGCAGGCCGTGCTCTACCCGGTCGTCCACAACGAGCTGATGACGGCCTGGGACCCGGACGCGCTCGCCGGGATCAGGGCCCAGCCCTACCCCGGCATCAACCTCCTCCAGGCCAAGTGGGCCTGACGGCGTGAGGAGCTGACCGCGCGTGGTGGCCATCGCCCGCATCCTGCTGCGCCGCGTCGCGCTGCTCGTGCCGCTGATGCTCGGCATCGTGCTGTTCGTGTTCCTGGTGATGCGGTTCTCCGACACCGACCCGGCGTCCGCGTTCTTCCAGGGCGCCAACCCGACGCCCGAGCAACTGCACGACTTCCGCGAGGAACACGGCCTGCTGGACCCGCTGCCGGTGCGCTACGTGCACTTCGTCGCCGACCTGCTCCACGGCGACCTGGGCACCAGCGCCCTGACCCGGGAACCGGTCATCGACCAGGTCACCACCGCCCTGCCGCTCACCCTCCAGCTCACCTTCCTCGGCCTCGGCCTCGCGGTGCTGCTCGCGCTGATCGGCGGGGTGACCGCCGCGATCCACCGGGACCGCCTGCCCGACCAGATCATCCGGGTCGTGTCGCTCACCGGGGTCGCCGCGCCCGGCTTCTGGCTGGCCCTGCTGATGATCCAGTACCTGGCGGTCGACCTGGGCTGGTTCCCGACCGGCGGCTACATCAACCCGGCGGACTCCCTCACGGGCTGGCTGAAGACCATGACCCTGCCCGCGGTCGCGCTGTCCCTGCCGGTGGCGGCGCAGCTCACCCGGATCGTGCGGACGTCCGTCGTGGAGGAACTGGACAAGGACTACGTCCGTACGGCCATCGGCAGCGGCCTGCCGCCGCACGTGGTGGTCGGCCGGAACGTGCTGCGCAACGCGCTCATCAACCCGCTGACCGTACTCGGCCTCAGGGTCGGCTATCTGCTGGGCGGCGCCGTCGTCATCGAGACGATCTTCTCGCTGCCCGGCATGGGCAAGCTGATGATCGACGCCGTGAAGAACGGCGATCCGGCCGTCGTGCAGGGCGTCGTCCTCACCACCGCGACCGGGTTCGTCGTCGTCAACCTCGTCATCGACCTGCTGTACCTGCTGGTCAACCCGCGCCTGAGGGAGGCCGCGTGACGCGCACCCGCAAGGGCCTCGCCGAGGCGCTGTCCCGGCCCGGCGTCCGGCTGCGCCGCCTGCCGCCGCCGTCGAGGGCGGCGGCCTGCTTCCTCGCGGTCGTCGTGGTCGTGGCCCTGTGCGCGCCGCTGCTCGCGCCCCACGACCCGCTCGACCAGCAGCCCCCGGCCGACGGCACCGGGCATCCGTCCGCCGGGCACTGGATGGGGCAGGACAGCCTGGGCCGGGACATCCTCAGCCGGCTGATGTACGGGGCGCGCTGGTCGCTGGCGATCGGGCTGGGCGCGACCGCGCTCGCCCTCGTCGCCGGGGCGCTGCTGGGCGCGGTCGCGGCGACCTCCCGCAAGGCCGTGGACGAGACGCTGATGCGGTGCCTGGACGTCGTGATGGCCTTCCCCGGCATCGCGCTGGCCGCCGTGCTGGTCGCCGTGTTCGGCGGCGGCATCACGGTGCTGATCTGCGCCATCGCGTTCCTGTTCACACCGCCCGTCGCCCGGGTCGTACGGGCCAATGTGCTGGACCAGTACGGCGAGGACTACGTGACGGCGGAACGGGTGATCGGCGCGCGCACCGCGCACATCGTGCTGCGGCACGTGGCCGTCAACTGCGCCGCGCCCGTGCTGGTGTTCTGCACCGTGCAGGTCGCGGAGGCCATCGTCTTCGAGGCGTCGCTGTCCTTCATCGGCGCGGGCGTCCGGCCGCCGGACCCGTCCTGGGGCAGCGTCATCGCGGACGGCAAGAACATGGTGCTCACCGGCGGCTGGTGGGCGACCGTGTTCCCGGGGCTGCTGATGCTGCTCACCGTGCTGTCGCTGAACGTCCTGTCCGAGGGCGTCTCCGACGCGTGGGCGGCGCCGTCGGCGCGGGAGGTGGAGGCATCGGCACGGGAGGCGGGGACCCGCGGCGGCGAGGACCGGCTCCGGGCGCCCGAGCCCGGCGGCGAGGTGCTGCGGCTGCCCGGCCTGACCGAGGCGGCGCGGCGGCTGCGCGCCCGGGCCCGCGCGGTGCCGCGCGACGGGCGGCCGGTGCTCGCCGTGGAGAACCTCGCCATCGGCTTCGACCGGCGCCACGGCGGCGTCGACATCGTGGACGGCGTCAGCTTCGAGGTCCACCCCGGTGAAGTGCTCGGCCTGGTCGGCGAGTCGGGCTGCGGCAAGTCGCTGACCGCGCTCGCCGTGATGGGTCTGCTGCCGAGGGACGCCCGGGTGCGCGGCCGGGTCCGCTTCCGGCAGCGGGACCTGCTCGCCGAGCCGGCGCGGGTACGGCGCAGGCTGCTCGGCCACGAGATGGCGATGATCTACCAGGACGCCCTGTCGTCGCTGAACCCGGCCATGACGATCCGGGCGCAGCTGAAGCAGGTCGTCCGGCGCGGTGGCCGGCGCGGCCCCGCCGAGCTGCTGACGATGGTCGGGCTCGACCCGGAGCGCACCCTGCGCAGCTATCCGCACGAACTGTCCGGCGGGCAGCGGCAGCGCGTGCTCATCGCGATGGCACTGTCCCGCGACCCGGGCCTGATCGTCGCCGACGAGCCGACCACGGCCCTGGACGTGACCGTGCAGGCACAGATCATGGAACTGCTGCTGCGGCTGCGGGAGGAGCTCGGCTTCGCGCTGGTCCTCGTCTCGCACGACCTGGCGCTGGTCGCCGACGTCACGGACCGGGTGGCGGTGATGTACGGCGGGCAGATCGTGGAGAGCGGGGTGACCGCCGACCTGGTGGAGGCACCCGCGCACCACTACACCCGCGGCCTGCTCGGCAGCGTCCTGTCGCTGGAGTCCGCCGAGGAGCGGATGACGCAGATCAGGGGCACCGTGCCGTCCCCCGCCGACTTCCCGCCGGGCTGCCGCTTCGCCGACCGGTGCCGGCGGGCGAGCACGGTCTGCCGGACGACGGCCCCCACCCTGACGGGCCCCCCGGCCCACACGGCCGCGTGCCACCATCCGGCGGTCGACCTGGCCGCGACGGGGACGGAGACGGGGGCGGTGACGTGAGGGGCGACGGCCAGCAGGGCGGGACCGGCCGGGGCGGAGGCGAAAGCCGTGCCGTGAGCGGCCGGAACGGGCCCCCGGAGGTGCTCGTGCGGCTGTCCGGCGCGCACGTCGTGCACAAGGCCCGCAGTGGCGGCCTGTTCGCCCGGGACCGGGTGTACGCCCTGACCGGCGCCGACCTCACGCTCGCGCCCGGCGAGACGGTCGGCGTGGTCGGCGAGTCCGGCTGCGGCAAGTCGACGCTGGCGAAGGTGCTGGTCGGCGTGGAGCGGCCGACGGCCGGAACGGTGTCGTTCCGCGGCCGGGACCTGTGGACGATGCCGCCCGCCGAGCGCCGCGCCACCGTCGGCCGCCACACCGGCATGATCTTCCAGGACCCGTCCACGGCCCTGAACCGCCGCCTGACCGTCCGGCGGATCCTGCGCGACCCGCTCGACGTGCACCGCCAGGGCAGCCCCGGCCAGCGGGAGGAGCGGGTACGGGAGCTGATGTCGCTGGTGGGCCTGGCGCGCGCCCTCGCCGACGCGCTGCCCGGCCAGCTGTCCGGCGGGCAGCGCCAGCGCGTCGCCATCGCCCGCGCCCTGGCCCTCGGCCCGGACCTGGTGGTCGCCGACGAGCCGACCAGCGCCCTGGACGTGTCCGTACGGGCGCAGATCCTCAACCTGCTGCTGGACCTGAGGGAACGCCTCGGCCTGGCGCTGGTGTTCGTGTCGCACGACATCCAGACCGTGCGGCGGATGAGCGACCGCGTGATCACCATGTACCTCGGCCGGATCGTCGAGGAGTCCCCGGCCGCCCGGGTCACCGACCGGGCCCGGCACCCGTACACCCGCGCCCTGTTCTCCGCGACGCCCGGCCTGCTGCACCCCATCGAGCCCATCCCGCTGGCCGGTCCGGTGCCGTCCGCGACGCGCCCGCCGAGCGGCTGCCCGTTCCGCACCCGCTGCTGGAAGGCGGACGAGGTGTGCGCGCAGGTGATGCCGGGCTTCTCGGACGCGTCGGTACCGGGTCACCGCTTCCGCTGTCACCATCCTGTGGAGGAGGACGAGTCCACCCGCGACCTCGTACGCCAGACGCACTCCAGGGAGCCTTCATGACCGTGCCCGCCCCGCTGACCGGTGTCGTCCCGCCCGTCTGCACGCCCCTGACACCGGACCGCGAGGTGGACGTGGCCTCGCTCGTCGCCCTGGTCGACCATCTGGTGGACGGCGGCGTCGACGGCCTGTTCGTGCTGGGCTCCACGTCGGAGGCGGTGTATCTGACCGACCGGCAGCGCAGGTCGGTCGTGGAGGCGGTGGTGTCGCACGTGGGCGGGCGGCTGCCGGTGCTGGCCGGGGCGATCGACATGACGACGCCGCGGGTGCTGGACCACGTCCGGGACGTGACGGCGGCGGGCGCGGACGCCGTGGTCGTCACCGCCCCGTTCTACGCCCGCACCCACCGGGCGGAGATCGCCCGGCACTACCGGCTGGTCGCCGAGCGCAGCCCGGTGCCCGTCATCGCCTACGACCTGCCGGTGTCCGTGCACACCAAGCTCCCCGCCGACCTGGTGCTGGAGCTGGCCGCCGAGGGCGTGCTGGCGGGCCTGAAGGACTCCAGCGGCGACCTGGGCGGCTTCCGCGCGGTGCTGGCCGGGCTCCGCGCGGGCACCGGTCCCGGCGGTTTCAGCGCCCTGACCGGCTCCGAGCTGCTCGTGGACGCGGCGCTCGCGCTGGGCGCCCACGGCGCGGTGCCCGGCCTCGCCAACGTCGACCCGCACGGCTACGTCCGGCTCGACCGGCTGTGCCGGGCCGGCGACTGGGAGCAGGCGCGTGCCGAGCAGGAGCGGCTGTGCGCCCTGTTCGGCCTGGTCGGTGTCGGCGACCCGGCCCGGATGGGCCCAGGCTCCTCGGCCATCGGCGCGTTCAAGGCGGCGCTGCGGCTGCGCGGCGTCATCGCCTGCCCGGCGACGGCGGAACCCCAGGTGCCGCTGTCACCGGACGAGGTGGAACGGGTCGGGAAGTACCTCGCCGCGGCCGGTCTGCTCTAGGGATGTCCGACACCTCCGGGGCCGGTCACCGGCGCTCGCCCGTGCGGGCAGCCTCGCCGCGCCGTGCCCGCGCGGCCACGACGGCGCACGCCTGCCCGCAACACCGCGCCCCTACGACGGCGTCCGCGCCGCCGCCAGCAGCCGGTTCACGTCGGTGGCGCACATGGTGAGCGCGGCGCCGACGGTGGCCAGGACGTCCCGTTCGGCGGGCGTGTAGGGGCCGTCGGCCAGGGCGATGCGGGCGCCCTGGAGGAGGATCGACTCGCGGCCGGGGGCGGCGAGGTGCGGGGCGAGCGGGTCCAGCGCCTCGTGCAGCTCTATGGCCAGGCCGGGACCGCAGGGCTCGCCGCAGACCCGCCCGGTGTCCGCCTCCAGCGCCTCCACGAGGGCGCCGAGCCGGTCGGCGGTGCAGTCGTCGAACCCGGCCGCGCGGACCGCGCCGACGGCCGCGTCCAGGGCCGTACGGGACCCGGCGCCGCCCGCGGCGAGGACCGCCAGGGCGACCGTGTGCACGGCGTCGCGGAGCATCGCGGAGAAGCGGGTGGTGGTCGGGTGGTCGAGGACGTCGGTGCCGAAGTGCCCGCGGCACGCGGCGCACTCCACGACCGGGCCGGTCTCGCCGCGCCGCAGCACGGGCGCGCCGAGGACGGTGAAACGGCGGCGGCCGGTCAGCCGCTGGTAGTTGCGGTCGCCCCCGCAGCCCGGGCAGAAGAACTCGCCGTCACCGGCGGCCGTCCATACCGTACGGGTGCCCAGGATGCGCGAAAGCCGGGCAGCACGGCCGTCTCGTCCCCGTCCAGGCAGCACGTCGCAGCACCTCCGTCATGCCACGGCACCATCGCCGCGCCTGGTGATGTTAGCCACATTGGTGAGCCTGAGTCAGTACCCCGGACGAGACCTTTCCGTGACCTCCACAGCGAAGTGGCCGGTATCCGACGCCCCGGGCCCCGTCCGGACACGACGGGGCCCCGCCCGCCGGTGCGCGGCGGACGGGGCCCGAAGGCACCGGCCGGGGGGGTCAGCGAGCGGCGCGGTTGACGGCCGAGACAACCGCCTTCAGCGAGGCGCGCGTGGTGTTGGCGTCGATGCCGATGCCCCACAGCACCTTGTCGCCGATGGCGCACTCGATGTACGAGGCGGCCTGCGCGGAGGCCCCCTCGCTCATGGTGTGCTCCTGGTAGTCCAGCAGGCGTACGTCGATGCCGATGGACTGCAGGGCGTCGAAGAAGGCCGAGATCGGACCGTTGCCGGTGCCGGTCAGGACGGTGTCCTCGCCGTCGACGGCGGCCTCGACGGTGAGCGTGTCGACGCCGTCGCGGTCGGTGGTGGACTGGCCGGTCTTGACCTGGATGCGGCCCCAGGGGTTGTCCGGGTTCGGCAGGTACTCGTCCTGGAACACCGACCAGATGTCCTGCGGCGTGACCTCGCCGCCCTCGGCGTCCGTCTTCGCCTGGATGATCCTGGAGAACTCGATCTGCATCCGGCGCGGCAGGTCCAGCTTGTGCTCGTTCTTCAGCACGTAGGCGACACCGCCCTTGCCGGACTGCGAGTTGACGCGGATGACGGCCTCGTAGGACCGGCCGACGTCCTTGGGGTCGATCGGCAGGTACGGCACGGCCCACTCGATGTCGTCGACCGTGACGCCCCTGGCCTTCGCGTCGGCCTCCATGGCGTCGAAGCCCTTCTTGATGGCGTCCTGGTGGGAGCCGGAGAAGGACGTGTAGACCAGGTCGCCCACGTACGGGTGGCGCGGGTGGACCTGCATCTGGTTGCAGTACTCCCACGTACGGCGGATCTCGTCGATGTCGGAGAAGTCGATCTGCGGGTCGACGCCCTGCGAGAACAGGTTCATGCCCAGGGTGACCAGGTCGACGTTGCCGGTGCGCTCGCCCTGCCCGAAGAGGCAGCCCTCGACGCGGTCGGCGCCGGCCATCAGGGCCAGCTCGGCGGCGGCGACGGCGGTGCCGCGGTCGTTGTGCGGGTGGACGGACAGGCAGACGTACTCGCGGCGGGACAGGTTGCGGCCCATCCACTCGAACCGGTCGGCGTGCGTGGAGGGCGTCGAACGCTCCACGGTGGCGGGCAGGTTGAGGATGATCTCGCGGTCCGGGCCGGGCTGCCAGACGTCCATCACCGCCTCGCAGACCTCCAGCGCGAAGTCCAGCTCGGTGTCGGTGAAGATCTCGGGGCTGTACTGGTAGCCGAACTGCGTCTCGGGGCCCAGCAGCTTCTCGGCGTACTCCATGACCAGGCGGGTGCCGTCCACGGCGATCTGCTGGATGTCGTCCCTGGAGCCGCGGAAGACCACGCGGCGGAAGACGGGCGCGGTGGCGTTGTAGAGGTGGACGGTGGCGCGCCTGGCGCCCTTCAGGGACTCCACGGTGCGCTCGATCAGGTCCTCGCGGGCCTGGGTCAGCACGGAGATCGTCACGTCGTCCGGGATGGCGTCCTCGTCCTCGATGATCGAGCGGACGAAGTCGAAGTCGGTCTGGCCGGAGGCCGGGAAGCCGACCTCGATCTCCTTGTAGCCCATCCTGACCAGCAGGTCGAACATCGCGCGCTTGCGGGCGGGCGACATGGGGTCGATCAGTGCCTGGTTGCCGTCGCGCAGGTCGGTGGAGAGCCAGCGGGGGGCGGTGGTGATCCGGTTGGCGGGCCAGGTGCGGTCCGGGATGTCGACCTGCTCGTACCCGCGGTACTTGTGGATCGGCATGGAACTGGGCTGCTGGCGGTTGGCCATGATGCGAAGGGCTCCTCGTGTGTCCGGATGGACGGCCGACGGCGCAACGCCAGACTCCGCGGGGAGGGGGTCGGCCTCGACTACAGGCCCTCGCCGCGGCAGCTAAGGAGAAGCAGCCCGAAACGCATGATGCTCCGCAGCCTAGCCGAGCCGCGCCGGTCGCGCGGGCCTGTTCCAGTATGCGGGACTGCCGGGACCAGGGGGACGAAGCGGGCGAAAAGTGCCGCATACCACTCGGCGGCGCCCCGCCGGACACAGTGTGGCCGCATATCACCGATCAAGGTAGCAGCTAGTGACAACTCCGTCACTGGCTGCGATGGTTGCTGGTATGACCACCATCAACGGGGGCTTCCAGCCCGTCTTCTGCACCATCGTGCCGCCGCACGTCCTCGACCGGCTCGCGCAGGCCGACGACCCGGCGCTCGCCCGTCCCGCCCGCCGCACCCTCCAGCGCGACGCCTACGAGCGCACCCAGCGCCGACTGACCACCGTCGTCGGTGCCCGTCCCGCCGCCCCGGCCGGGGACGCCGAGCCCGGCAGGCCGCGCCGCGCCATCCACGACGCACAGCACCGCACCGAGCTGCCCGGCGAGAAGGTCCGCGGCGAGGGCGACGACCCCGGCCCGGACGCCACCGTCAACCGCGCCTACGCGGGCCTCGGCGCCACCTTCGAGCTGCTGCTGAAGGCGTACGGACGCGACTCCGTCGACGGCGCCGGGCTGCCGCTGAACGCGACCGTGCACTACGACCGCGAGTACAACAACGCCTTCTGGAACGGCGAGCAGATGGTGTTCGGCGACGGGGACGGCGAGATCTTCCTCGACTTCACCATCCCGGTCGACGTCATCGGCCACGAACTCGCCCACGGCGTCACCCAGTACACCGCCAACCTCGCGTACTTCGGCCAGTCCGGCGCGCTCAACGAGTCGGTGTCGGACGTGTTCGGCGCGCTCATCAAGCAGTACACGCTCGGCCAGACCGCCGCCGAGGCCGACTGGCTGATCGGCGAGGGCCTGCTCGCCCCGCGCGTCACCGGCAAGGCGCTGCGCTCCATGAAGGCCCCGGGCACGGCGTACGACGACGACGTGCTCGGCAAGGACCCGCAGCCCGCGACGATGGAGGACTACGTCCGCACCGACCGCGACAACGGCGGTGTGCACATCAACTCCGGCATCCCCAACCACGCGTTCTACCTCGCGGCCACGGCGCTCAGCGGCAACGCCTGGGAGCGGGCCGGGCAGGTCTGGTACGACGTGCTGACCGGCGGCGAGTTGCGGCAGGACGCCCTGTTCGCGGACTTCGCCACGCTGACGGTGAAGGCGGCGCGGGCCCGCTACGGGCAGGGGGACGAGCTGCGGGCGGTGACGAAGGCCTGGGAGCAGGTCGGGGTGCGGACGCTGTAGATCCGTACTACACAGAGTCCCATGCGAATTCAGGTGAGGCGCACGGGCGGCTTCGCGGGCATCGAGCGCCGGGCCGAGGTGGACACCTCGGGACGCGACGACGCGCACGAGTGGCGGGCCCTGGCCGAGCGGGCGGTGGCCGCCGGCCGGGGCACACCGCCGGCCGGCGTGCCGGACGGCTTCGGTTACCGGATCACGGTGGACGGCGAAACGGTGTACTGCGCCGACCCCGGGCTGACGGAGGATCAGCGGGCGCTGATCACGCGGGTGCTGAAGGAGGGGGCGTGACCCACCGGCCCTGGGCACCCGCCGGCCCTGCGGCGCGGCGGGCCGCCCCCGGTGTCAGAAGCCCAGCCTGCGCAGCTGCTTGGGGTCCCGCTGCCAGTCCTTGGCGACCTTCACGTGCAGGTCCAGGAAGACCGGCGTGCCCAGCAGGGCCTCGATCTGCTTGCGGGACTTGATGCCGACGTCCTTCAGACGCTTGCCCTTGGGGCCGATGACGATGCCCTTCTGACTGGGGCGCTCGATGAAGAGGTTGGCGTGGATGTCCAGCAGCGGCTTGTCCGCGGGACGGTCCTCGCGCGGCAGCATCTCCTCCACGACCACCGCGATGGAGTGCGGCAGCTCGTCGCGCACCCCCTCCAGGGCCGCCTCGCGGATCAGCTCGGCCACCATGACCTGCTCGGGCTCGTCCGTGAGGTCGCCCTCCGGGTAGAGCGCGGGGCCCTCCGGCATGAGCGGGATCAGCAGGTCGGCCAGCAGGTCGACCTGCTTACCCGCGGTCGCCGACACCGGGACGATCTCCGCCCAGGTGATGCCGAGTTCCTTGCCCAGCTGGTCGACCGCGATGAGCTGCTCGGCGAGGGCCTTGGAGTCCACCAGGTCCGTCTTGGTGACGACGGCGACCTTCGGCGTCCTGCGGACGTCGGCCAGCTCCTTGGCGATGAAGCGGTCGCCGGGGCCGATCTTCTGGTCGGCGGGCAGGCAGAAGCCGATCACGTCGACCTCGGCCCACGTCGTGCGGACCACGTCGTTCAGCCGCTCTCCCAGCAGCGTGCGCGGCTTGTGCAGGCCGGGGGTGTCGACCAGGATCAGCTGCGCGTCGGGCCGGTGCACGATGCCGCGCACCGTGTGCCGGGTCGTCTGCGGGCGGTTGGACGTGATGGCCACCTTCTGCCCGACCAGAGCGTTCGTGAGGGTGGACTTGCCCGCGTTGGGGCGGCCCACGAAACAGGCGAAGCCCGCCCTGTGGACGGCCTCCGGCGATTCCGACGGCCCGGATGACTGGCTGCGAACGCTCATGGCGCCCATTCTCCCTGATCCACAAGCCCTCGCCGCACACGCGTGCCCACCGGCCGCCGCGGTGAGGTCCCGGAACCCCCGGCGCCCTGCGGAACGCCCCCGGAACACGGCCGTACACGAGCGGAACCGAGAGGCGGTGACGCTCGTGCGGGTCGGTGTCCCAGCTCGGCGCGCCCGCCGCCGGCCTCGCGGCCGGTGTGGGGCATCGGCAGGCTCATCGACCGGGCGATGGGCTTCCGGGCGAGCGAGGAGCAGGAGCACACCGGCCTGGACCTTACGGTGCACGCCGAGACGGCCTACGATCACGGGGTCCTCGGGCACGGCGCCCAGGTCTCCCGTCCGTCCTCCCCACCGCCCAGAAGGTCACCTCGCAGGCATGAAGCTCATCACCGCGATCGTCAAGCCGTTCCGGCTGGACGAGGTCAGGACCGCCCTGCAGGACATCGGCGTGCACGGCCTGACCGTCTCCGAGGCCAGCGGCTACGGCCGGCAGCGCGGCCACACCGAGGTGTACCGCGGCGCCGAGTACCAGGTCGACCTGGTGCCCAAGGTGCGCATCGAGGTGGTCGTGGAGGACGCGGACGCCGACACCGTCATCGACACCGTCGTGAAGGCCGCGCGGACCGGCAAGATCGGCGACGGCAAGGTGTGGGCGCTGCCCGTCGACACGGTCGTCCGGGTCCGCACCGGGGAGCGCGGGCCGGACGCGCTGTAGGCGGCGCCCGGCTCCCCGTCTCCGCAGGCGGCTCCCCGGCCCTTCCCGGGTGTCAGCCCGCGGTGACCGTGGCGCGGACCGTGCCGTCCGGGCCCGCCAGCAGCACCGGCGTCCCCGGGCCGCCGAGGTCGCGCACGGCCGCCAGGTCCGCGTCCGACGCCGACCCGGCCTCGGTGACCACGGCCGCCGCCTCCAGCGACTTCGCGCCCGACGCCACCGCCATCGCCACCGCGGTCTGCAGGGCGCTGAGCTTCAGGGAGTCCAGGGCGACGGTTCCCGCGACGTACGTCCGGCCGGTCTCGTCGCGCACGGCGGCGCCCTCCGGCACACCGTTGCGGGCCCGCGCGGAGCGGGCCAGGGTGACGATCTTGCGGTCCTCGGGGTCGAGCGCGTTGCTGTCGGTCATGACCTTGAGCATACGGAGCACGGCGCGGGCCCGGTCAGGGGCGGTCCAGGCGCAGCCGGCCGGCGCGCGGCAGGCCCGCCACGACCAGGTCGTAGGAGTCCTCGATCAGCTCGCGCACCAGCCGGTCGGGAAGCCCGGCGTCGACCGTGACCGTGTTCCAGTGCCGCTTGTTCATGTGCCACCCGGGGACGATCAGGCCCTCGTGCTCGGCGCGCAGCCGGATCGCGTCGTCCGGGTCGCACTTGAGGTTGACCGTCAGGGGCCGCGCGCCCAGGTTCGTCAGGGCGAACATCTTGCCGTGCACTTTGAAGACGGAGGTCTCCGGGTTGAACGGGAAGTCCTCCACGGCCGCGTTGCAGGACAGGCAGAAGGCGCGCAGTTCCTCGGGGGTCACTCGGGCTTGTCCTCCTCGTCCCCGGCCGGTTCCGCCAGCACCGTGACGATCTTGTTGCGGCGGCCGGCGGCGGCCTCCGCGGTCAGCCGCAGCCCGCGGCCGTCCGGCAGCTCGACCACGGACGAGGCGCCCGCGATCGGGACGCGGCCGAGGGCCTTGGCGAGCAGGCCGCCCACCGTCTCCACGTCCTCGTCGTCGAACTCCTCCAGGCCGTACAGCTCGCCGAGGTCGCCGATGCCGAGGCGGGCGGTGACGCGGAAGCGCTCCTTGCCGAGGTCCTCGACGGGCGGCAGCTCCCGGTCGTACTCGTCGGTGATCTCGCCGACGATCTCCTCCAGGATGTCCTCGATGGTGACGATGCCGGCCGTGCCGCCGTACTCGTCGATGACGACGGCGACGTGGTTGCGCTCTTTCTGCATCTCGCGCAGCAGGTCGCCGGCGTTCTTGGTGTCGGGCACGAACACCGCCGGGCGCATCGCCGTGGACACCAGATCGCCCTCCGCCTCCCGGCTGATGTGCGTCTTGCGGACCAGGTCCTTCAGGTAGACGATCCCGACGATGTCGTCCTCGCTCTCGCCGGACACCGGTATGCGGGAGAAACCGGAGCGCAGGGCGAGGGTGAGGGCCTGGCGGATGGTCTTGTACCGCTCGATCACGACGAGGTCGGTGCGCGGGACCATCACCTCCCTGACGAGGGTGTCGCCCAGTTCGAAGACCGAGTGCACCATGCGGCGCTCCTCGTCCTCGATGAGGGACTCGGCCTCGGCCAGGTCGACCATCGCCCGCAGCTCCGCCTCGGACGCGAACGGGCCGCGGCGGAAGCCCTTGCCGGGGGTGAGGGCGTTGCCGATGAGGATCAGCAGCGACGGGATCGGCCCCATCACGCGGGCGAGCGGCAGCAGCACGTACGCCGCGGCCGTCGCCGTGATCAGCGGGTGCTGGCGGCCGATGGTGCGCGGGGAGACGCCGACCGCGACGTACGACACCAGGACCATGACGCCGATCGCGGCGAGCAGCGCCTGCCAGGTGGTGTCGACCTCCCTGAGGCAGGCGTGCGTGACCAGCGCGGCGGCGGCCATCTCGCAGGCGACGCGGACCAGCAGCGCCACGTTCAGATAGCGCGTCGGGTCCGCGGCGACCTGCGCGAGCCTGGCGCTGCCGCGCCGGCCGGAGCGTACGGCCTCCTCGGCGCGGAAGCTGGAAACCCGTGCCAGGCCCGCCTCCGCGCACGCGGCGAGCCACGCGACGACCACCAGGGCGATCGCCCCGGAAACGAGCGGGAGGCTCATGAGACGGTCGGGGCCGGGGACGGGCCGGTCAGGCCCCTCTCCGCACGCCAGCCGTCCACGATGGCGGCCTGCAGGTTGAACATCTCGGCCTTCTCGTCCGGCTCGTCGTGGTCGTAGCCCAGCAGGTGCAGCACACCGTGCACGGTGAGCAGCTGGAGCTCCTCGTCCATGGTGTGCTGCGTCGGCGCCTCGGCGCCCTGCCTGGCGGCGACCTCGGGGCACAGCACGATGTCGCCGAGCAGGCCCTGCGGCGGCTCGTCGTCGTCCTTCGACGGCGGGCGCAGCTCGTCCATCGGGAAGGACATGACGTCCGTGGGGCCGGGCAGGTCCATCCACTGGATGTGCAGCTGCTCCATCGCGTCGGCGTCCACGACGATCACCGAGAGCTCGGACAGCGGGTGGATGCGCATCCGCGCGAGCGCGTAGCGGGCGATGTCGAGGATCGCCTGCTCGTCGACCTCGGTGCCGGACTCGTTGTTGACGTCGATCGACATGGTCGTGCTGGTCTACTTCCCCTTGTGCCCGCGCCCGGACGTGCCGCGGCCCTTGTGCGTGCCGTTCTCGGTGCCGTGCCTGTCGTCGTACTTCTCGTACGCGTCGACGATACGGCCCACCAGCTTGTGCCGGACGACGTCGTGGGAGGACAGCCGGGAGAAGTGCACGTCGTCGACGCCCTCCAGGATGTCCTGCACCTGCCGCAGACCGGACTTGGTGCCGTCGGGCAGGTCGACCTGCGTCACGTCACCCGTGATCACGATCTTCGAGTCGAAGCCGAGGCGGGTGAGGAACATCTTCATCTGCTCGGGGCTGGTGTTCTGCGCCTCGTCCAGGATGATGAAGGCGTCGTTGAGCGTGTTGTGCGTGAGCAGGTAGTCCTGCGTGACGTAGAGGGAGTCCTCGGCGGCCACCTGAATGCAGACGGCCTCCTCGCGGCCCGCCGGCTCGATGCTGTCGATGAACCGCGCCGGGCGCCCGCCGCCTCCCGCGGCCAGGTAGGTCTCGCGCTTGCGGGCGAGCCGGAAGGGCTCGACGCCCTCGGGGAGGCGGATGTCGACGATGTGGGCGTCGCGCGGGTGGGCCGCGTCCCGTCCGCCCGCGCGACCGGGCTCCTCCGCGGTCCGGCGACGCGTGTGGGCGACGCCGCCGAGGGACCGGACGAGCGAGATCACGTCGTCACGCAGCGGGATCGATGTCGTCGCGTACTGGATGCGGCAGGTGCGGTCCTTGTGTGTCACCAGGTCGCCATCGGAATCGAGCAGACCCTGCAGGACGGCCAGGCGGACGTCGGCGGAGTTGTACAGGTAGTCGTCCGGGACGGACTTGGTGTGCGAGCGCGTGCCCAGCAGGTCGAGCTCGCGCAGCACCCGGGTGACCGGGTTCTCCGGCGTCACCACGTCCCCTGGGGACGTGACCCTGGTCGGTCCATGGTCCGGGCCTCCCCCGTGCCGTACGACACCGGCGGGCAGCGCCGATTCGAGCGCCACGGCCGGTTCCGCGTCCGACGTCGGGAACGACGGTGTCGTGGAGCCCGTCAGGCAGCCGTCGCCGAGCAGCAGCCCCAGCGCGTAGGGGTCCATCGGGACCTCGCGCTCGGGGAAGCACACGGGAGCGGTGAGCAGCGGCAGCTCGTACCTGCGGCCGCGCGCGGCTCGCAGGTCGCCGATCATCTCCCGGGTCTCCAGGACCCGCCACGGCCTGTCGCGGCGCTCGTCCGAGGCGGTGCGCACCGTCCACAGGTGTTCCCCGCAGCACAGGGTCCAGGAGCCGTCCTGGGCGGTGACCCGGTAGATGTCCTTCTCGCCCTGCGGGTAGACCCCGAGGACCGGGGTGGGCTCGCCGTTCGAGCCGATGACCAGGTCACCGACCTGGAGGTCACCGATGGGGCGCCAACCGTCCGGGGTCAGGACGTCGGTGAAGACCGGCTGGGCCCTGCCGCGCATATAGGCCAGCGGCGCCACCTCGATCGTGCCCGCTGCCATCAGGCGGGGGATCGAGTCCGGGTCGAGCATGTCGTGCAGGGCGTCGTACAGCGGGCGCAGGTACGGGTCGATCTTCTCGTACAGCGTGCCGGGGAGGAAGCCGAGGCGTTCGCCGGCCTCCACCGCGGGGCGGGTGAGGATGATGCGGTTGACCTGCTTGGACTGCAGGGCCTGGACCGCCTTGGCCATCGCCAGGTAGGTCTTGCCGGTGCCGGCGGGGCCGATGCCGAAGACGATGGTGTGCTTGTCGATCGCGTCCACGTAGCGCTTCTGGTTGAGCGTCTTGGGGCGGATCGTGCGGCCGCGCGAGGACAGGATGTTCTGTGTGAGCACTTCGGCCGGGGTTTCCTCGCCGTCGCTCTCCCCGTTCTCGCTCGCCTTGAGCATGGCGATCGAGCGTTCCACTGCGTCCTCCGTCATCGGCTGCCCGGTGCGGAGCACCAGCATCATCTCGTCGAACACGCGCTGAATGAGGGCGACCTCCGCCGGGTCGCCGGTCGCGCTGATCTCGTTGCCCCGGACGTGGATGTCGGCCGCCGGGAAGGCCTTCTCGATCACGCGCAGAAGGGAGTCGCCGGAACCCAGGACGGTCACCATGGGGTGCTGGGCGGGCACGGTGAACTGTGCTGTGGCCTGCTCCTGCGCGGGAGTGTGAGCTGAGGGTGTCTGAGTCATGGGCCGGCGCTGAAGGCCTGCGGTTCCTCCTCTTCACGGCCGCGCAGCTGAGAGCGGCCTCGCGTCTTCAAGGGTACGACGGAGCACTGACAACCCCGTAGGACTTTTCGGGAGGCGTGCGTCCGGTCGCCGCCGGGCCCGGGGTGAGCCGGCGCTCAGACCGGATTGCGGAAGCCGATCGTCGGGACCGCGCGGCGCAGCGGCCAGGGCCTGGCCACCTCCTCGGGGAGCAGGTCCGCGAGGAACGCGTAGCGGCGCAGCGCGGCCGGGTCCTGGGCGTCGACCGACTGCACCTTGCGCCACCAGGCGGCGATCTCCGACCAGCCGGGCGCGGAGAGCGAGCCGCCGAACTCCTGCACGGACAGCGCGGCGGTGAGCCCCGCGAAGGCGAGGCGGTCGGCGAGCGGCCAGCCCGCCAGGGAGCCGGTGACGAATCCGGCCACGAAGACGTCCCCGGCGCCGGTCGGGTCGAGGGCCTCCACGGCGATGGCGGGGACGTCGGCGGTCTCCCCGGTGCGCCGGTCCACGGCGTACGCGCCCTCCGCGCCGAGGGTGACGACGGCCACCGGCACGTGCTCGGTGAGGGCGTGGGCGGCGGCGCGCGGGCCGTCGGCGCCCGTGTAGCGCATCGCCTCGGCGGCGTTCGGCAGGAAGGCCTCGCAGTGCGCGAGGTCGGTGAGCCCGGCCAGGTCCCAGGCGCCGGTGTCGTCCCAGCCGACGTCGGCGAAGACGCGGCAGCCCGTGGCGGCGGCCTGCGCGATCCAGGGGGCGCTCGTGCCGGGCGTGAGGGAGGCGATGGCGGCACGCGCGCGGGGCGGGCAGTCGGGGGCGGGTTCCTCGGGGGGCGGTTCGTGGCCGTGGGAGACCATGGTGCGCTCGCCCTCGTACGCCATGGAGACCGTGACCGGCGAGTGCCAGCAGGGCACCGTGCGCGACGGGGTGAGGTCGATGCCCTCGCCCTGCTGGAGGGTGTCCCAGCAGTAGTCGCCGTAGTGGTCGTCGCCGAAGGCCGCGGCGAGGGAGGTGCGCAGGCCGAGGCGGGCCAGCGCGGTGGCCATGTTGGCGACGCCGCCCGGGCTGGACCCCATGCCGCGTGCCCAGGACTCGGTGCCGCGCACCGGGGCGGAGTCGAGGCCGGTGAAGATGATGTCGAGGAAGACGGTGCCCGTGAGGTAGACGTCCCAGGGCGGGTCGTCCGGGGCGCGCAGGTGGGCCAGGGGGTCGACCTGGGCTCGGCAGGCGGGTCCCTCTCCGGGGGACGGGGCGGACGCGGTCACGGTGCGCTCTCCCTGACATGGTGCGGATCAGGCCAGTGTGCACCAGAGGACCGGTGAGGGGCGCCCGTGCGCGTGAGGTGGCCGGCGCGGGTCGCGGACCGGGCCGCCACGGGCACCGGCGTGGCGCGCGGGCCGGGCCCCGTGCGCCGGTCTCACCAGCGCGGGACGGCGGGGGTGACCCAGTCGGGGTGGGCGACGCGCATGGCGGCGGCGTCGTCGCGGTCGCGGAGCGTGCCGTCGTCGGCGAGCCAGCGCCGGTGGAGGAATTCCAGCCGGTCGCGGTCGAGGCGGACGCCGAGGCCGGGTGCGTCGGGCACGGCGACCCTGCCGCCGTCGAAGGTGAGGCGCTCGGTGAGGACGTCCTCGGACTGCCAGGGGTAGTGGGAGTCGCAGGCGTGGTGGAGGTTCGGGACGGTGGCGGCGACGTGGGTCATCGCGGCGAGGCTGATCCCGAGGTGGGTGTTGGAGTGCATGGAGACGCCGACGCCGAAGGTGCGGCAGATCGCGGCGAGTTGCTGGGTGTTGCGCAGCCCGCCCCAGTAGTGCTGGTCGGAGAGGACGACCTGCACGGCGTCCTCGGTGAAGGCCTCCTTGATCTCGGCGAACGTCGTCACGCACATGTTGGTGGCGAGCGGCACGCGGGTGCGCCGGGCGACGTCGGCCATGGCCCGCGTGCCGAGGGTGGGGTCCTCGAGGTATTCGAGGACGTCACGCAGGGCGTCGGCGACCTGGACGGAGGTCTCCACGGACCAGGCGCCGTTGGGGTCGAGGCGCAGCGGGTGCCCGGGGAAGGCCTCGGCGAGGGCCCGTACGGCGGCGATCTCCTCCTCGGGCGGGAACACGCCGCCCTTGAGCTTGAAGGAGGTGAAGCCGTACCGCTCGGTGAACCGGCGGGCCTGCTCGACCACTCCGGCCGGGTCGAGGGCGGCGCCCCAGTCGTCCCGCTCGGCGGGGACGCCCGCCGGGTGGCCGGCCCATTTGTAGAACAGGTAGGCGCTGTACTCGACGGCGTCGCGGACCTTGCCGCCGAGCAGTGCGTGCACGGGCAGGCCGAGGGCCTGGCCGAGGGCGTCCAGGCAGGCGACCTCGAAGGCGGAGACGACGGACAGGCGCAGTTTGCCGGCGGTCTGGACGCCGCGCAGCCCGCCGACGTCGAGGGCGTCGTGCACCCGGGAGTCGTCCACGGCGACCTGCCCGGCGAGGGTGAACAGGCCGTTGAGGTCGGTGATCCGGCGGCCTGTGAGCTGCTCGGCACAGGGCCGGGCGAGTTCGAGGTATTTCGTGTCGCCGTAGGTCTCGCCGAGGCCGGTGATGCCGTCGGCGGTGACGACCTCGACGATCAGCCGGGGCGTGTACGGCTGGTGCACGCCCTGGGTGTTCAGCAGCGGCGGGTCGGCGACCAGGATCGGCGTCAGCCGTACGTCGGTGATGGTGAGGTCGCGGGTCACGGGGCGGCTCCTGCGGGTTCGGGTCCGGCGGCGGGGACGGCCTGATCGGCGGGGCGGGAGCCGGCGACGATGCCTGTCTCCCCATGTAGACGATATCCACGTATGGAGATGGAGGTTAGGGAGACGAACGACGAGCGTCAATGGCCCGGCGTGCCCCGTTTACGATCGGCGCATGTCGGAGACAGGGGGCGTGCGCGAGGTGAAGTCCGCGGCGCGGACGGTCGAGCTGCTGGAGGTGCTGGCGGCGCGCGGCGACCGCCCGGCGCGGCTCCAGGAGCTGGCGGACGAGCTCGGGGTGCCGCGCAGTTCGATGTACGCGCTGCTGCAGACGCTGATCGCGCGCGGCTGGGTCCGCACGGACGTCACCGGCTCCCTGTACGGCATCGGCATCCGCGCCCTGCTCACCGGCACCGGCTACCTGGACTCCGATCCGCGCGTGCGGCTGGTGCGGCCGTTCCTGGACGAGGCGTCCGAGGCGCTGGGCGAGACGATCCACCTGGGCCGGCTGGACGGCCGGGACGTGGCCTACCTGGCGACCCGGGAGTCGCACGAGTACGTGCGCACGCTCAGCCGCGTGGGGCGCCGGCTGCCCGCGCACGTGGGCGCGCTGGGCAAGGCGCTGCTGGCGGAGCGGCCCGACGAGGACCTGCCCGAGGGCCCCTACGAGGCGCTGACACCGAACTCGCACACCGACCGGGCCGCACTGCTGGCGGATCTCGCCGGGGTGCGGTCGCGGGGCTACTCCGTGGACCGCGAGGAGGGCGTCCCCGGCATCGTCGGCTTCGGCTTCGCGCTGCGCTACGACGTGTCCGCGCGGGACGCCATCAGCTGCTCGGTGCCGGTGGACCGGCTGACCGGCGAGCACGAGACCCGGATCGTCGCGGTGATGCGGGAGATCCGGGCGAGGATCGAGGCGACGGCACCGGCCGGGGGCACCGCGGCGGCGCAGTGGCGCTAGGGCCGGCCCCGGCGGGAATGCGCGGCAGGCAGCCGGGGCCGATCACGGCCTGAAACGATCGCCGGTCCCGGAAAAGGCGTGCATCTACCCGGCTTCTAGGAACCCAAACGCAAGAGTGATCCAGATCACATCTCCTTGTCTCGCTTGCACCGATACGTGCTTGATACAAATTGGCCCGCGCGTTCCTGTCCGTCGACGGTCGGCGCCCCCTCCCCCATCGAACGCTTCCTTTCTCATGCCCCGGGAACGCCCGTGTCCGCCCCTCGCACCACACCCTGGCCCCTCGTCGCCCTTTTCACGGCCGGGTACCTCGCCCCGTACCTCCTCCCGACCACCGTCGGCAGGCTCGACTCGGGACTTCCGCTCTCCGCGACGCAGTCCGGCGCCATCGGCAGTGCCCTGCTGCTGAGTTCGGCGACGGCCGGCTTCCTGTGGGCGTCCCGCGTCGAACGGATCGGCCCGCGCACCCTGGCCCGCGCCGGGCTCGCCCTCGCCGTCCTCGGCCACGGCACCGCCGCGCTCACCACCGCCGTACCGGCCGTCGTCGCCGGAGCGGTCATCGGCGGGTTCGGCTCGGGCACCGCCACCACGGTCGCCGCCACCGGCATCGCCGGGCAGCGCGATCCGCACCGGACGACCACGCTCGGCCTGCTCAGCGTCTCCGCGCTGGCCGGCGCCGTGTATCTGACGGTGCCGCACCTCGGCCCCGGGCACGGGCTGCCGCTCGCGGCGATCGCCCTCACCGCGCTCGTCGTGTGGCCGCTGACCGGCGGGCTCCCGACCCGCACCGCCCCGGCCCACACCCACGTGAGCACGGCCGGGCTCCCCCACCCGCGCGCCGGTGCCGTCCTCGCCGCCGCGATGGTGTGCTGGTCCCTCGCGCAGAACTCCCTGTGGGGCGTCAGCGGCCGGATCGGCCTGACGCAGGCGCACCTCGGCGAGACCACCGTCGGCGCGGTGTTCGCGGTGGCGCTCGGCGCCGGGCTGATCGGCGTGCTGGCGGCGGGCGCGCTCGGCACGCGGCTGGGCCGGGCGGTGCCGGTCGGCGGCGGGACGGTCGTCATCGCGGGGTGCATCGTGCTCAGCGCCTCCGCGACCGACCTGGGCAGCTTCGCGGCGGGCGAGATCGCCTGGAACACCTTCTACCCGGTGGTGCTGACGTACCTCATCGGCCTCGCCGCCACCCTCGACCCGCGCGGCCGCTGGGCGGTGCTCGTCGGCTCGGCGTCCTCGCTCGGCACCGCGGCCGGGCCGCTGGTGGGCAGCGCGCTGTCGGCGCGGGCCGGCTTCACCGGCATGGGCCTGGTCCTCGCGGCCGGACTGCTGGTGGTCGCCGTGCCGATGACCGCGGTGGCGCTGTTCGCCGGGCGGCTGCCGCAGCCGGCCGAGCCGGTCCCGGCCGGTCAGGTGCCGGTCGTGGACATCCCGGTCGCCGAGCACGCCGACGACACGCAGACCACGCTCGCCGACATCCCGGTCGTGGAGTTCCCCGTCGACGCCCAGGCCGTGCCCGCCCAGCGCGAGTACGGCACGGCGGCGGCCACGACCGCCCCGGGCGCCGCCAACGGCTGACGGCCACGGGTGGGGCGTACGGCTGACGACCCCCGCGCCGGGCGTCGCCGCGCCGTACGGGCGGGGCCCTTCACCGGCGTTGGGGAACCGGTACCCGCAGGAGGTCGTGCGCCACGGTCAGCTCGCCCTCGAACCCGGCGGCCCTGGCCTGCCGTTCGAACTCCGCCGGTTCGCTGTAGCGCTGGCTGAAGTGGGTGAGCACCAGGTGCCGTACGCCCGCGTCCCGCGCCGCGCGCGCCGCCTGCCCGGCGGTGAGGTGGCCGTGCTCCACCGCGAGGCCGGTGTCCTCGTCCAGGAACGTCGACTCGATGACGAGCATGTCGCAGCCGTCGGCCAGCGCGTGCACCCCGTCGCACAGCCGGGTGTCCATGACGAACGCGAACCGCTGCCCGCGCCGCACCTCGCTCACGTCCTCCAGCATCACCCCGCCGAGCACGCCCTCCCGCTGGAGCCGGCCCACGTCCGGCCCTTCGATGCCGTGCGCGGCGAGCCGTTCGGGCAGCATGCGGCGGCCGTCGGGCTCGGTCAGCCGGTAGCCGTAGGACTCGACGGGGTGGGAGAGCCTGCGTGCCTCCAGCGTGTAGCCGGGGGTGGTGGCGAGGACGCCGTCGGCGGCGGCCGGGACCTCGGTCAGCGGCACGGTCTCGCGGTAGGCGGTGGCGTACCGGAGCCGGTCGAAGAAGCGCTTGCCCGAGCGCGGGTAGTGGGCGGTGATCTCGTGCGGCACCCGGTCGAGGTTGATGCGCTGGATGACGCCCGCGAGGCCCAGGCTGTGGTCGCCGTGGAAATGGGTGACGCAGATCCGGTTCAGGTCGTGGGCGGCGACCCCGGCGCGCAGCATCTGGCGCTGTGTGCCCTCACCGGGGTCGAACAGGATGCCCTCGCCGTCCCAGCGCAGCAGATAGCCGTTGTGGTTGCGGTGCCGGGTCGGGACCTGGCTGGCGGTGCCGAGGACCACCAACTCGCGTACGGACACGCCGTCTACCCCGGGGGCCAGTTCAGGCCGCGGCCGCCGAGGACGTGGGCGTGGGTGTGCCAGACCGTCTGGCCGGCGCCGCTGCCGGTGTTGAAGACGATGCGGTAGCTGTCGAGCTTCTCGTCGTCGGCGACGGCCTGGGTCTCGCGCAGGACGTCGGCGGCGACCTCGGGGGCTCCGGCGGCGAGGGCGGCGGCGTCCCGGTAGTGCGCCTTGGGGATGACCAGGACGTGGGTCGGGGCCTGGGGGTTGATGTCCCGGAAGGCGACCGTGGTCTGCGTCTCGCGCACGACGGTCGCCGGGATCTGCCCCGCGACGATTTTGCAGAACAGGCAGTCGTCCTGCGGTTCCCCTGCCATGTGCCCTCCGGCGGTCGATCGGATACGTGGGCATCGTAGCGTCGCGGGACGAGGGCGGGCGGGGGCCGGTCACCCGGGCCGCGCGACCCGCCCCCTCTCCTCCCCGGACTACGGCAGGCTCGGCGGCGTCTTGGCCGGGGTGGCCTCCAGCGCCTCCAGCGCCAGCCGGATCGCCGCGTCCAGCTGGGGGTCGCGGCCCGCCGCATGGTCCTGGGGCCGCTGCGGGACCTCCACGTCCGGGTCGACGCCGTGGTTCTCCACGCCCCACCCGTAACCCTCCAGCCAGAACGCGTACTTCGGCTGGGTGATCAGCGTGCCGTCGACCAGGCGGTAGCGGCTGTCGATGCCGACGACGCCGCCCCACGTGCGCGTGCCGACGACCGGCCCGATGCCGAGCGCCTTGATCGCCGCGTTGACTATGTCGCCGTCGGAGCCGGAGAACTCGTTGGCGACGGCGACGACCGGCCCGCGCGGCGCGTCCTGCGGATAGCTGTAGGGCCGCATGCCGCGCGGCGAGGCCCAGCCGACGACGCGCCGCGCCAGCTTCTCCACGACCAGCTGCGAGGTGTGGCCGCCGCGGTTCTCGCGGACGTCGACGACCAGGCCCTCGCGGGCGATCTCCACCCGCAGGTCGCGGTGGATCTGCGCCCAGCCGGGCGCCTGCATGTCCGGGACGTGCAGATAGCCGAGCCGCCCGCCCGACGTGTCGTGGACGTAGGCGCGCCGGTCGGCGACCCAGGCGTGGTAGCGCAGCGGTTCCTCGTCGTCCAGCGGGACGACGACCGCGTGCCGGGGCTCGCCTCCGCCGGACGGCAGCACGGTCAGCTCCACGGGCTTGCCCGCGGTGCCGACGAGCAGCGGTCCCGGGCCGGTCACCGGGTCGACGGGCTGCCCGGCGACGGCGACGATCGCGTCCCCGGCGCGGACGGCGACGCCGGGCGCGGCGAGCGGGGAGCGCGCGTCCGGGTCGGAGGTCTCCGACGGCAGGATGCGGTCGATGCGCCAGGTGCCGTCCTCGTCGCGGGAGAGGTCCGCGCCGAGCAGACCCTGCCGGGGGCCGCCGCCGAAGCCGCCGCGCGGGGTGACGTAGGCGTGCGAGGTGCCGAGTTCGCCGTGCACCTCCCACAGCAGGTCGACCAGGTCGTCGTGGGTGGCGACGCGGTCGAGGACGGGCCGGTAGCGGTCCAGGACGCCGGTCCAGTCGACGCCGTTCATGTCGGACCGCCAGAAGTGGTCCCGCATGATGCGGCCGGTCTCCTCGTACATCTGCCGCCACTCGGCCGCCGGGTCGATCAGGTGGCGTACGCGGGACAGGTCGACGGTGATGTTGGTGTCGCTGTCGTCGTCGCCGGAGGCGCGCCGGTCGCTGGGGACGACCTTGAGCCGGCTGTCCGTCCACAGCAGGACGCGCTTGCCGTCGCCGCTGACCTCGAAGTGGTCGGCGTCGACGGCGAGGTGCTCGACGCGCTGCTGGGCGAGGTCGTAGCGCTCCAGCTCGGTGTGCGGGTCGGGGTCGTCGGGTGTGGCGCGGGAGTGGCCGAGGAGGCCGTGCACCGGGTGCCGCAGCCACAGCAAGCCGTCCTTCGCGGCGCGCAGGTTGGAGTAGCGGGCGGCCTCGACGGGGAAGGGCACGATGCGGTCGGCGAGGCCGTCGAGGTCGATGCGGGTGGCGGGGGCGCCCTCGCTGTCGGGGGTCTCGTCGCGGTCCGGCGCGTCGAAGGGGCGGCCGTGCCGCTGCGGCCCGAACGGGGACGGCGTGGTCGCCGCGAGGGTGATCAGGTACGGGCGGACGCCCTCCACGAAGGCCAGGTCGAAGACGTGCTCGTCGTAGACCGGGTCGAAGGAGCGCGCCGACAGGAAGGCGAGGTGCTTGCCGTCCAGGGTGAAGGCGGGCGCGTAGTCCTGGAAGCGCAGCGGGGTCGCCTCGGTGACGGACAGGTCGGTGGTGTGGGCGAGCTTGAGCTGACACAGCGGGCGCGGCCCGGGGTGCGACCAGGCGAGCCAGGCGGAGTCCGGCGAGAACACCAGCCCGGAGGCGTCGCCGTGCTCGCTGCGGTCGACCTCGCGGACCTCGCCGGTCTCCCGCTCGACGAGCAGCACCCGGCCGTCGTGCGAGGCGACGGCGGCGCGGCTGCCGTCGGGTGCCATGGCGAGCGCGAGGACGCGGCCGAGCTGTCCGGCGGCGAGCCGGCGCGGGGTGGCGCCGGGCGCGAGGCCGGTGGCGGGCGCGAACTCCAGGGCGTCGTCGCCCTCGGCGTCGGTCACCCACACCGCCCACTCCTCGCCGTCGGCGCGGAAGGCGCGCGGCAGCCGGGCGCGTACGCCGGGCCGCGCGGCGAGCGCGCGGGCGGGCCCGGAGCGGTGGGTGACCCAGTGCACGGAACCGCGTACGCAGACGGCGCTGCCGCGCGCGGTGTGGTCGGGGGAGGCCGCGCCGAACCAGCGGGCGGCGTTGACGGGGAACGGGGCGAGGTCGACGCGCTGACCGCCGAGCCGGACGCCGAGGGGGCGCGGCTCGGCTCCGTCGAGGTCGTCCAGCAGCCACAATTCACCGGCGCTGGAGTACACGACGCGGCGGCCGTCGGTGGCGGCGTGCCGGGCGTAGAAGCCGTCGAGGGGCGTGTGGCGGCGCAGGTCGGAGCCGTCGGCGAGGGAGGAGTACACGGCCCCGGTGCCCTCGTGGTCGGAGAGGAACCCGATCCTGTCCCCGGTCCAGAACGGGTACTCGATGTTGCCGTCCAGGTCCTCGTGCAGCCGCACGAACTCCCCGTCGCCGTCCCGGTCGATCCACAGCTTGCCGGCCGTGCCGCCCCGGTACCGCTTCCACCAGGCGGCCTCGCGGCCCATCGGCGCGGACAGCAGCACGGTGTGCGGCCCGTGGGCGACGTCGCCGACCGGCCCGTACGGCAGGGTGGCCGCCGGTCCGCCGTCCAGGGGGACGGCGCGGGCCCAGGTGCGGCGCAGGCTGGCCTGGCCGTGGGCGGTGATCGCGAGGACCTCGCCGTCCGGGGTCCAGCCGCGCACCTGCGTCTTCCAGCTGCCCCAGTGCGTGAGGCGTCTCGCGGGGCCGCCGTCGACGGGTGCGACGTGCACCTCGGGGGCGCCGTCGCGGGTGGAGGTCCAGGCGACGGTCGTGCCGTCCGGCGAGATGCGGGGCATGGTCACCGGGGTGTTCTCGGCGCTGACCCGCCAGGCGCGTCCGCCGTCGAGAGGCGCGACCCACACGTCGTCCTCGGCCGTGAAGGCGACCAACTCGCCGTGCAGATGGGGGAACCGGAGATACGCAGGCGAGGCCGCCGGCGCTGTCGTTGCGGGCTGAGTCACCCGGTCACCCTATGCAGGGGCGGCGCCCGCGGACAGGGGTTCCGATCACTTGACCGGGACCGCGCACCCTGCTGACCGGTTCACTTCCCCTCGACGGGGTGGCAACCGGGGTCCTCGCGGCACCACACGGTCCGCGTGACGGTCACGGTGGCGGTGGGCTCCGCTCCCCCGCCGCCCGGGTCGACGACCGCGGGCGGGGCGCTGGTGGCGTCGCAGTTGCCCAGCCCGTCGACGTGGAACCACACCTTGCCGCCGACCTTGGCGGTCAGATCGCCGCGCACGCAGGCGCCGTTGACGACCCGGGTGACCTTGCCGGTGACGGTGATGTCCTTGCCGTCGCCGGTCTGGCCCTCGCAGTCGACGGTGGCGACCTCCTTCACGGTGGCGGAGGCCGAGGCCGTGCTGTCGCCGTCGTCCCCGTAGAAGGCCGTGCAGTTGAGCCACCGCACGTCCGCCTTCTGCCGCTCCAGCTCCCGGGTCACGGTCTGGTCCGTCGTGAACGCCACCGCCCCGGAGTTCAGCCCGCCCGGTTCACACGCGACGGCACCGGCCACGGCGACCACGGCGAGGCCCGCCGCAGCGCAGGCCCGCCGACGGCCCCGGACGACCGGCGTCCGCCGAATCCGCATCCGCCTCAACGCCCCCATGGAGGCAGCCTGCCATCGCGGCGCCGGTGTCGGTAGTGCGCATACGGCCACTCCCCGCGCGGGAGGTCTCCGGGCCGCCGGTCAGGACCAGCGGCCGGTGCGCCCCATCAGGAGGGCGGCGGCGGCCGTTCCGGCGGTGGAGGTGCGCAGCACGCTGCGGCCCAGGCGGTAGGCCTTCGCCCCGGCCCGCGCGAAAACCGCCAGTTCCTCGGGTGACACGCCCCCTTCGGGGCCGACGACCAGCACGATGTCGCCGGACGCGGGCAGTTCGGCGGTGGCCAGCGGCGCGTCACCGCTCTCGTGCAGTACGGCGGCGAAGGCGGCGTCCGCGAGCAGCGCGGCGACCTGCGCGGTGGTGGCGGCGTCCGCGACGTCCGGGAACCGCACGCGGCGGGACTGCTTGCCCGCCTCACGGGCGGTGGCCCGCCACTTGCCGAGCGCCTTCAGGCCGCGCTCGCCCTTCCACTGCGTGACGCAGCGGGACGCGGTCCAGGGCACGATCGCGTCGACCCCGACCTCGGTCATGGTCTCGACGGCCAGCTCGCCCCGGTCGCCCTTGGGCAGGGCCTGCACGACGGTGATGCGGGGCGCCTGCGCGGGCTCCTCAACGACCTCGCCCAGCCGCAGGACCAGCCGGTCCTTGCCCTCCGCCGCGACCACCTCGGCGTCGGCCCAGCGTCCGGCACCGTCGGTGAGGACGACGCCCTCGCCGGGCCGCAGCCGCTTGACGGAGACGGCGTGCCGCCCCTCGGGTCCGGTCAGGACGCAATGGCCGTCGGCGCCGGTGTCGAAGTGCTCGACCACGAACACCGGCGCGGTCACCGGGCGCCGCCCGACAACCGGGCGCGGGCGGCGTCGAGTTCCGCGGCGAGCACCTCCACGAGCCGGCCGGCGGGCATCTCCCGGGCCATGCGGTGCCCCTGCCCCGCCCACAGGGCCATGCCCTGCGGGTCACCGGCCTTGGCGGCGGCCTTGCGCAGCGGCGAGGTCAGGTGGTGGACCTCGGGGTAGGCGGCGGGCGCGTAGGGGCCGTGCTCGCGCAGGAAGCGGTTGACCAGCCCGCGCGCCGGGCGGCCGGAGAACGCCCGCGTCAGCTCGGTCCGTACGAACAGGGGGTTGGTCATCGCCTGCTTGTGCAGCGGGCCCGCGCCGGACTCGGGCGTGACGAGGAACGCGGTGCCGAGCTGGGCGGCGCTCGCGCCGGCCGCGAGGGCGGCGGCGATCTGGCCGCCGCGCATGATGCCGCCCGCGGCGACGACGGGGATGCCGACGGCCTCCCGGACCTGGGCGACCAGGGAGAGCAGCCCGAGTCCGGAGCCGTCCGTCTCCGGGATGTCCCGGTGGGTGCCCTGGTGGCCGCCCGCCTCCACGCCCTGCGCGATCACGCCGTCGGCGCCGGCCCGCTCCACGGCGCGGGCCTCGTCGGGGGTGGTGGCGGTGACCAGGGTGCGGGTGCCGACGCGGCGCAGGGCGTCCAGGACGTCCCGGGCGGGGCAGCCGAAGTGGAAGGAGACCACCGGCACCGGGTTGTCCAGCAGCACCGACAGCTTGGCGTCGAAGCCGTCGTCGCGGCCGCTGTCGGGGTCGCCCAGCTCGGTCTCGTACCAGCCGGCCTCACCGGCGAGCTGGTGGGCGTAGACGTCGACGGCGGCCCGGTCGGCGGACTCGGGCTGCGGGAGGAACAGGTTGACGCCGAAGGGCCGGTCCGTCAGTCCCCGCAGTTGTTTGATCTCCTGGTACATGCCGTCGGCGGTCTTGTACCCGGCAGCGAGGAAGCCGAGCCCGCCCGCCTCGGAGACGGCGGCGGCGAGCCGCGGCACGGAGACGCCGCCCGCCATGGGGGCCTGCACGATCGGGTGCGTGAAGAGATCGGTCAGCGCGGAGGACATGACGGCATGTTGTCACGTCCCGGGAGGCGACTCCGCATCGGGCCCGTCCCTTGTGAGGGACGGCGGAACGGAGCCTTCCGGCCCGCGCGCCACCGCCCGCCCACCGGCCGCCGCGGGCAGCCCCACCGGCCGCCGGGACGACGCCTCAGCGGCCGTTGAACGCGTCTTTCAGGCGCGAGAACAGCCCCTGCTGACCCGGCTGGAACTGCCCCTGGGGCCGTTCCTCGCCCCGCAGCTTGGCCAGTTCCCGCAGCAGGCGCTCCTGCTCGGGGTCGAGCTTGGTGGGCGTCTGCACCTCGACGTGGACGATCAGGTCGCCCCGGCCGCCGCCGCGCAGATGCGTCACCCCGCGGCCGTGCAGCGGGATCGACTGCCCGGACTGCGTGCCCGGACGGATGTCGACCTCCTCCAGGCCGTCGAGGGTCTCCAGCGGCACCTTCGTGCCGAGCGCCGCCGCGGTCATCGGGAGGGTGACCGTGCAGTGCAGGTCGTCGCCGCGCCGCTGGAACTGCGAGTGCGGCAGCTCGTGGATCTCCACGTACAGGTCGCCGGCCGGGCCGCCGCCGGGGCCGACCTCGCCCTCACCGGCGAGCTGGATGCGCGTGCCGTTGTCGACGCCCGCCGGGATCTTCACGGTCAGCGTGCGGCGCGAGCGGACCCGGCCGTCGCCGGCGCACTCCGGGCAGGGCGTCGGGACGACCGTGCCGAAGCCCTGGCACTGCGGGCAGGGCCGCGAGGTCATGACCTGGCCGAGGAAGGACCGGGTGACCTGGGAGACCTCACCGCGGCCCCGGCACATGTCACAGGTCTGCGCCGAGGTGCCCGGGGCGGCGCCCTCGCCGCTGCACGTGGTGCACACGACGGCCGTGTCGACCTGGATGTCCTTGGTCGTGCCGAACGCGGCCTCGTCGAGCTCGATCTCGATGCGGATCATCGCGTCCTGGCCGCGGCGGGTGCGCGAGCGCGGCCCGCGCTGCGACGCCGTGCCGAAGAACGCGTCCATGATGTCGGAGAAGTTCCCGAAGCCGCCGGCCCCGAAGCCGCCCGCGCCGGCGCCGCCGGCCTGCGAGAGCGGGTCGCCGCCGAGGTCGTAGACCTGCTTCTTCTGCGGGTCCGACAGCACCTCGTAGGCGGCGTTGATCTCCTTGAACCGCTCCTGTGTCTTGGGATCGGGGTTGACGTCCGGGTGCAGCTCGCGAGCGAGCCGCCGGAAGGCCTTCTTGATCTCTTCCTGCGACGCGTCGCGGCGCACGCCGAGAACGGCGTAATAGTCCGTGGCCACCTACGACTCCGCCAGGATCTGTCCGACGTACCGTGCCACTGCGCGTACCGCTCCCATCGTTCCCGGGTAGTCCATGCGGGTCGGTCCGACCACGCCGAGCTTGGCAACCGCCTCGCCGCCCGAACCGTAGCCGACCGACACGACGGACGTGGAGTTGAGTCCTTCGTGGGCGTTCTCGTGACCGATCCGTACGGTCACGCCCGGATCCTTCGCCTCGCCGAGCAGCTTCAGGAGCACCACCTGCTCCTCCAGCGCCTCGAGGACGGGCCGGATCGTGAGGGGGAAGTCGTGCCCGAAGCGGGTCAGATTGGCGGTGCCGCCGATCATCAGCCGCTCCTCGTTCTCCTCGACGAGCGTCTCGAGGAGGGTGGACAGCACCGTCGAGACCGTACCGCGGTCCTCCGCCTCGAAGGCCTCCGGCAGATCCTCCACCAGGGTCGGCACGTCCGTGAAACGACGGCCCGCGACCCGGCTGTTGAGCCGTGCCCGCAGGTCCGCGAGCGCCATCTCACCGAACGGCGCCGGGCAGTCCACCACCCGCTGCTCGACCCGGCCGGTGTCCGTGATCAGCACCAGCATCACCCGCGCGGGCGCGAGTGACAGCAGCTCCACGTGCCGCACGGTCGAGCGGGTCAGCGAGGGGTACTGCACGACGGCGACCTGCCGGGTGAGCTGCGCGAGCAGCCGCACCGTACGGGCCACGACGTCGTCGAGGTCGACGGCGCCCTCGAGGAAGTTCTGGATCGCGCGCCGCTCGGGCGGGCTCATCGGCTTGACGCCGGCGAGCTTGTCCACGAACAGGCGGTACCCCTTGTCGGTGGGGATGCGCCCCGCGCTGGTGTGCGGCTGCGCGATGAACCCCTCGTCCTCCAGGGCCGCCATGTCGTTGCGCACGGTGGCCGGGGAGACGCCGAGGTTGTGCCGCTCGGTGAGCGCCTTGGAACCGACGGGCTCCTCGGTGCCGACGTAGTCCTGGACGATCGCGCGCAACACCTGAAGCCTGCGTTCACTGAGCACCGCGCACACCTCCAGCTGTCGTCCGCCGCCGCCGTCCCTGGCACTCGGCTCGCGCGAGTGCCAGACTTCCCCGGCCAAGTGTACGGCCGTGGGGTGCACCGGGGGCAAGGCCGGTCCCACGCCGCCGTGCCCGGGTCCGCCGTCCCCGCTAGCGTCGCGGTATGACGGTGACTTGGGAAGAGCTGGGGTGGGAGCGCGTGGCCGGCGGGGTGGGCCGGTGCCGGCTGCCTCGCTGGGACTGCACGGCGGGGCTCGTCGTCGGCGCCGGGGCGGCGCTGCTGATCGACGCCGGGTCCGGCCTCGCGGAGGGCGCGCGGCTGCGGGAGCAGGCGGAACGGCTCACCGGTCACCGTGTGACGCATCTCGCGCTGACCCACCCGCACTTCGACCACGTCCTCGGCGCCGGCGCGTTCGCCGGGGCGGAGACGTACGGCGCGGTGGGCGTGGACGCGCTGTTCGGGGCGCGCGGCCGGGAGGAGCTGCGCGCGGACGCGGTGCGGCACGGGCTGGACGCGCGGGCCGCCGAGGAGGCGGCCGACGCGCTCGCGCCGCCCCGCCACCTGGTCAGCGGCGAGTGGACCCTGGACCTCGGCGGCGGCCGGCAGGTGCTGCTGGCGAACGTGGGGCCGGGTCACACGGCGCACGACCTCGCCGTCCTGGTGCCCGGAGACCGCGAGGTGGTCTTCTGCGGCGACCTGGTCGAGCAGTCCGGCGAGCCGCAGGCCGGGCCGGACGCGGTGCCCGCGCAGTGGCCCGCCGCGCTGGACCGGCTGCTGGCCCTCGGCGGCGAGGACGCGCTGTACGTGCCCGGTCACGGGGCGGTGGTGGGCGCGGCGTTCGTGCGGGCACAGCGCGACGAGCTGGCGGCCCGCTTCGGCGTGTCGTGACCGCCTGACGGCCGCTTCTCCTATCGTCGTTCGAATGCGCCCACCCGTCTCCCGTCCCCGCCCTTCCGGCGATGGCCCGTCGGGCCCGCGTTCCCGTGCGTACTCCCCCGACCTGACGCCTCCCTGGAAGAAGCCGAAGCCCGTCCCGGAGGTCCCCGCGGAGCCCGGTCTGGTGGTGGAGGAGCCCGGCAGCGGCTTCTGCGGCGCGGTGATCGGCTGCGAGGCGGGCACGGTGACCCTGGAGGACCGCTTCGGCAAGCACCGGGTGTTCCCGCTGGAGCCGCGCGGCTTCCTGCTGGAGGGCAGGGTGGTGACCCTGGTGAAACCGGCCGGCGGCCCCGTACGGCCCACCCGTACCGCCTCCGGTTCCGTCGCCGTGCCCGGCGCACGCGCGCGCGTGGCCCGCGCCGGCCGCATCTACGTCGAGGGGCGGCACGACGCCGAGCTGGTCGAGAAGGTGTGGGGCGACGACCTGCGCATCGAGGGCGTCGTCGTGGAGTACCTGGAGGGCGTGGACGACCTGCCGTCCGTGGTCGCGGAGTTCGCTCCCGACGCCGACGCCCGCCTCGGCGTCCTGGTCGACCACCTGGTGCCGGGCTCCAAGGAGTGGCGCATCGCCCAGTCGGTGACCAGCGAGCACGCCCTGGTCGTGGGGCACCCGTACATCGACATCTGGGAGGCGGTGAAGCCGTCGGCCCTGGGCATCGAGGCGTGGCCGCGGGTCCCCCACGGCCAGGACTGGAAGAAGGGCGTGTGCCGCGCCCTGGGCTGGCCGGAAAACACCGGTGCGGCGTGGCAGCACATCCTGTCCAGGGTCCGGACGTACAAGGACCTGGAGCCGGCGCTGCTGGGGTGCGTGGAGCGCCTCATCGACCACGTGACCGTGGCCTGAGGCCGGTCTCCCGGTCCACCGGGTCGCGCGCTCAGTCCACGAGGTCGCGCACCACCGCGTCCGCCAGCAGCCGCCCCCGCAGGGTCAGCGCCGCGCGCCCGCGCGCGTAGGGCCCGGGGTCCAGGAGGCCGTCCGCCAGCGCGCGCCGGGCGGCCGCGAGCCCGGCGTCCTTGAGCAGGGACAGCGGTACGCCCTCCCGCAGGCGCAGCTCCAGCAGGACGCGCTCCACCCTGCGGTCCTCGTCCGTCAGCAGCTCCCGACCGGCGCCGGGTGAGCGGTCCGCCGCCAGCGCCGCCGCGTACGCCCCCGGGTGCTTGACGTTCCACCAGCGCACGCCGCCGACGTGCGAGTGGGCGCCCGGTCCCGCGCCCCACCAGTCGGCGCCCCGCCAGTACAGCTCGTTGTGCCGGCAGCGGCCCTCGGCGGTGGTGGCCCAGTTGGACACCTCGTACCACGTGAAGCCCGCGGAGGACAGGGCCTCCTCGGCCATCAGATAGCGGTCGGCGTGCACGTCGTCGTCGGTCGTCGGGACCTCGCCGCGCCGGATGCGGCGGGCGAGCTGCGTGCCCTCCTCCACGATCAGCGCGTACGCCGACACATGGTCGGGGCCGGCGCCGATCGCGGCGTCCAGCGAGGCCCGCCAGTCGTCGTCGGACTCGCCGGGCGTGCCGTAGATCAGGTCCAGGTTGACGTGCTCGAACCCGGCCGCGTGGGCCTCGGCGACGCAACGCTCGGGGCGGCCGGGGGTGTGGGTGCGGTCCAGGACGCGCAGGACGTGCTGCCGCGCGCTCTGCATGCCGAAGGAGACCCGGTTGAAGCCGCCCGCCCGGAGCGCCGCCAGGTAGGCCGGGTCGACGGACTCGGGGTTGGCCTCCGTGGTGACCTCCGCACCCGGGGCCAGCCCGAACTCGTCGCGGACCGCGTCCAGCACCCGGACGAGGTCGGCGGCGGCCAGCAGCGTGGGGGTGCCGCCGCCGACGAACACCGTGCTGACCGGGCGCGGGTCGTCGCCGAGGACCTTGCGGGCGAGGCGGATCTCGTCGGTCAGCGTGGCCGCGTAGTTGTCGCGGGAGGCGAGCACGCCTCCGGTGCCGCGCAGCTCGGTCGCGGTGTAGGTGTTGAAGTCGCAGTAGCCGCAGCGGGTCGCGCAGTACGGGACGTGCAGGTAGAACCCGAGGGGACGGTCCGCGGCCCCGGCGAGCGCGTGCGCGGGCAGGACACCGTCGTCGGGGACGGGCTCACCGTCGGGAAGTGCGGAAGGCATGCGTCCCATTGTCCAGCACGGCGCGGGTTGCCCTGCCGGTACGGGGTGGCGGCGCCGGCCTGCCGGTACGGGGTGGCGGGCGTTCGCCTGCCGGTCCGGGGTCGCGGGCGTTCGCCTGCCGGTGCGGGGCGGTGGCCGTCGGCCCGCCTGTCCGATGTTGCGGCTGCTCACCCGCCCGGCACCAGGGCCGTACACCCGCCCGCCCGGGGCGACAGCCCTGCACCCGCCTGTCTGGGGCGGTGGCCGTCACTCCGCCTGGAGTACCAGCAGGGCCAGGTCGTCCTCGGGTGGGCGGGGGCCGAAGTCGTGGACCAGGGCCCGGATGCGTTCCGCGATCAGTTCCGCGTCGAGTCCGGCGCAGCCCGCGAGGGCGAGCGCCAGCCCGTCGCCGTCGTCGAACTGGCGTGATCCGCAGCGCCGCTCGGTCACGCCGTCCGTGACGCACAGCAGCGTGTCGCCGGGCCGCAGCGCGAAGGTCTCGCTGACGTACGTCTCGTCCTCCACGACACCGAGGAGGGTCTGCGGCCGGGCCGCGGTGCGGACCTCGCCGTCGGCCCCGAGGAGCAGCGGCAGCGGGTGTCCTGCGGAGGCGAGCGTGCAGCGGATGCCGGGCCCGGCCGGCGTCTCCACGAGGACCAGCTCGCCGTAGAGGAGGGAGAGGAACCGGGTCTGCGGGCCGTCGCCGGGGCTCGCGGGCCGCCCACCGGCCAGGGCGCGGGCCGCCGCGTCGGCGACCTCCGTCGCGTCGTCGAGGAGGAGCTGGTTGAGCCGGTCGAGGACGTCGGCGACGCCGTACCCCTCGCGGGCCAGCAGCCGCAGCCAGGGCCGGGCGAGCCCGATCACGACGGCGGCCTCGGGGCCCTTGCCCTGCACGTCGCCGACGGCGAAGCACCAGCGGCCCTCCCCGGCCGGGAACAGATCGTAGAAGTCGCCGCTCGGGCCGCCCTGGTCGCACGGCTCGTGGACGAGGGCGCTGCGCACGCCCGGTATCTCGGCGACCGCGCCGGGCAGCAGGCCGCGCTGCAGGACGGAGCTGATGGTGACCTGCCGGGCGTACTGCCGGGCCGCCCCGACGGCGAGCGCCACCCGGTGACCGAGGTCCTCGACCAGCCCGGTGATCTCGTCCGGGATGCGGGGCGTGCCGGACCGACCGATGACGAGCGTGCCCAGCGGCCGGCCGCCCGCGACGAGCCGGTACGCCAGTGCCGTGCCGTAGGCGCCGTGCGGGCCGAGCGCGTGCGCGGGCCACGGATAGGGGACGGGTCCGGAGGTCATCGGGTCGGGCAGCCGGGGCGGGTCCTTCTCCAGGGCCGCGCGCAGTTCCTCGATGTGGTGCTCGCTGCCGTGCCAGACGCGGGCCAGCCGCGCCCCGGGCGCCCAGGGGCCGTCGGCCCTGCCGCCGCGGCCGGTGGACTCGTCCTCCAGCCACACCGCGCACCAGTCGGCGAGCCGCGGCACGATCAACTGGGCGGTCAGGGAGGCCACGAGGTCCTCGTCGAGCTGCCCGCCGAGCAGTCCGGACGCCTCGGCGAGGAAGGACAGGGCGCCCCGGTCGAGCCAGTCCGCGTCGCGGCCCTGCTCGGCGGTGCGCCAGCCGCGGGGCGGCTCGGGCGCGAGCAGGCCCGCGGTGCCGAGGCCGCCGGGCTCCTCGGGGTACGTACCGTCCTCGCCGTCAGTGGCGCGCAGCCGGGCCCACACGGTCTTGGTGCCCGCGCGGTAGGTGATGCCCCAGCTCTCGGCGAGCGCGGCGACCAGGCGCAGGCCGCGCCCGTACTCGGGCGGCTCGTCGGGCGGTTCGGCGTGGCCGTCGCGCGGGGCGCGCGAGGGGTGGTGGTCGGTGACCTCCAGCAGGAGCGTGCCGGTGTCCTCCTCCAGCCGCAGCGCCAGTTCGACGTCGGTGCCCGCGTGCACGACCGCGTTGGTGACCAGTTCGCTCACGACCAGGCCGGCGTCCTCGGTGAGCCGGTCGGTGAGCTTGACGTCGCCGGTCAACCCGCGGTCCGTCCAGTCGGCGAGGGCGCCGCGCACCAGCGCGCGGGCGGAACCGGGCGCGAGGCCGCTGCCGGACAACCTGGCGTGCGCCCGCGCGTGATGCTGCCGCGCGGGCGCCCCGGCGGTACGGGACAGGATCTCCCGTCGCGTCGGAATGGCCCCCATGGACAGCTCCCCGGGCGGTCGGTGCGCGTGCGCCTGCGCGGTCGCCGACAGCGTGACAGACCGGCTGCGCGCATACGCGGGGAGTTACCGGAACTGGGTGGTTGTGGGCGGGAAACGTACTACGGATGGACCCACACCGGTCGGAAAGCGACACGGACCCGCCTGATTGCGCCGACGGGCGAACCCGGGCGTTCGAGCGGATGCGCCCAGTGCGCGGCACGCGAGGAGCGGGCGCGGAGAACGGGCGCGGAGAACGGGCGCGGGCGGCGCCCAGGGGGTGTGCGCCGCCCGCGCCCGCGGCATCACGCCTCGCGCGAGCCCTCGTACATCTCCTCGATGAGGTGCTTGTACTCGCGCTCGACCACGGGCCGCTTCAGCTTCAGACTCGGGGTGATCTCGCCGTGCTCGACGTCCAGGTCCCGCGGGAGCAGGCGGAACTTCTTGATCGTCTGCCAGCGCTGCAGGCCCTCGTTGAGCTGCTTGACGTAGCCGTCGACCATCTCGACGGTGACGGGCGCGGCGACGATGTCGGCGTACGGCCTGCCCTCCAGGCCGTGTTCCTTGGCCCAGCCGGCGAGGGCCATCTCGTCCAGGGCGATGAGGGCGGTGCAGTAGTTCCGGTCGGCGCCGTGCACCAGGATGTTGGAGACGTACGGGCAGATCGCCTTGAACCGGCCCTCGACCTCGGCGGGCGCGACGTACTTGCCGCCGGAGGTCTTGATGAGGTCCTTCTTGCGGTCGGTGATCCGCAGGTAGCCGTCCGCGGAGAGCTCGCCGATGTCGCCGGTGTGGAACCAGCCGTCCTCCTCCAGGACCTCGGCGGTCTTCTCGGGCAGCCCGTGGTAGCCCTCCATGATGCCGGGGCCGCGCAGCAGGATCTCGCCGTCGTCGGCGATGCGCACCTCGGTGCCGGGCAGCGGCTTGCCGACCGTGCCGGTGCGGTAGGCCTCGCCGGGGTTGACGAAGGAGGCCGCGGAGGACTCGGTGAGGCCGTAGCCCTCCAGGATGTGGATGCCGGCGCCGGCGAAGAAGTAGCCGATGTCGGGGGCGAGCGCGGCGGAGCCGGAGACGCAGGCGCGCAGGTTGCCGCCGAAGGCCTCGCGGATCTTGGCGTAGACGAGCTTGTCGGCGACGGCGTGCTGGGACCTGAGGCCGAGGGGGGCGCTGGCGACGCCGGTGCGGCGGAAGTTGTCCTGGGTGACCCTGGCGTACTCGCGGGCCACGTCGGCCGCCCACTGGAAGATCTTGTACTTGGCGCCGCCGCCGGCCTTCGCCTTGGCCGCGACCCCGTTGTAGACCTTCTCGAAGATGCGCGGCACGGCCGCCATGTACGTCGGCCGCACGACCGGCAGATTCTCGATGATCTTGTCGACCCGGCCGTCGACGGCGGTGACGTGGCCGACCTCGATCTGGCCGGAGGTGAGCACCTTGCCGAAGACGTGCGCGAGCGGCAGCCAGAGGTACTGCACGTCGTCGCCGCCGACCAGCCCGGTCGCGGCGATCGCCTTCGCCATGTACGACCAGTTGTCGTGCGGCAGGCGCACGCCCTTGGGGCGGCCGGTGGTGCCGGAGGTGTAGATGAGGGTGGCGAGCTGGTCCCTGGTGATCGCGCCGACCCGCTGCTCGATCAGGTCGGGGTCCTTCTCCAGGCGGGCCGCGCCGCGCGCCTCCAGCTCGGCGAGGGTGAGGACCCAGTCGCCGCTCTCCACACCCGCCCCGTCGATCACCACGACGTGGGTGAGGTCGGGCAGCTCGGCGCGCTTCTCGCGGGCCTTGGCGAGCTGCTCGGCGTTCTCCGCGATCAGCACCCGGCTCCCGGAGTCGGACAGGATGTACGCCGACTCCTCGGCGTTGGTCTGCGGGTAGACCGTCGTCGTGGCCGCGCCCGCGCACATGATGCCGAGGTCGGCGAGGATCCACTCGATGCGGGTCGAGGACGCGAGCGCCACCCGCTGCTCCGGCTGCACGCCCAGCTCGATGAGCCCGGCCGCGATGGCGTGGACCCGCTTGGCGGCCTCGGCCCAGGTCAGGGACTTCCAGTCGTCGGGGCCCTCGCCCGAGGCGGAGGGCACCGGGTAGCGGTAGGCCTCGGCGTCGGGCGTGGTCGACACGCGCTCCAGGAAGAGGCCCGCAACGGACGGCGGACGGTTATCGATCAGTGTCTGTGCGTCGCTCACGACATCCTCCGGGGCCCGCGACTGTGCGGCTGGCTCAGTGCGGCTGGCTGGTGCGGTTGTTCCTCACGCGAGCTTGTTTAACTCACGAGTAACCATCGAGCAGGCATCAGGGTAAGGGGCATCGGGCCACCGCGTAAGAGCCCGCGCCCTGTCACTTCCTACAGACAGCGACCGGGTGTACGCACAGGGGCCCGCCGCACTTTCGTACGGCAGGCCCCCGTTCCGCCCGGTTTGGCCGGACGCGCAGGCGTAACCGGCGGTTACTTCTTGCCCTTGGCCGACGCCCCGCCGTCGTCGCTGGACAGCACGGCGATGAAGGCCTCCTGCGGAACCTCCACCGAACCCACCATCTTCATCCGCTTCTTGCCTTCCTTCTGCTTCTCCAGCAGCTTCCGCTTCCGGGAGATGTCACCGCCGTAGCACTTGGCCAGGACGTCCTTGCGGATGGCGCGGATGGTCTCGCGGGCGATGACCCGGGAACCGATGGCGGCCTGCACCGGCACCTCGAAGTTCTGCCGCGGGATCAGCTCCTTCAGCTTGGCGACGAGCCGCACGCCGTACGCGTACGCCTGGTCCTTGTGGGTGATCGCCGAGAAGGCGTCGACCTTGTCGCCGTGCAGCAGGATGTCGACCTTGACCAGGCTCGAGGACTGCTCACCGGTGGGCTCGTAGTCCAGGGACGCGTAGCCGCGGGTCTTGGACTTCAGCTGGTCGAAGAAGTCGAAGACGATCTCCGCGAGCGGCAGGGTGTAGCGGATCTCGACGCGGTCCTCGGACAGGTAGTCCATGCCGAGCAGGGTGCCGCGCCGGGTCTGGCACAGCTCCATGATCGCGCCGATGAACTCGGTGGGCGCGAGGATCGTGGCCCGCACGACCGGCTCGTGCACCTCCGCGATCTTGCCCTCGGGGAACTCGCTCGGGTTGGTGACCGTGATCTCCTCGCCGTCCTCCATGGTCACGCGGTAGACCACGTTGGGCGCGGTGGCGATCAGGTCGAGGCCGAACTCGCGCTCGAGGCGCTCCCGGATCACGTCCAGGTGCAGCAGGCCGAGGAAGCCGACGCGGAAACCGAAGCCGAGCGCGGCGGACGTCTCCGGTTCGTACACCAGCGCGGCGTCGTTGAGCTGGAGCTTGTCCAGCGCCTCGCGCAGCTCCGGGTAGTCCGAGCCGTCCAGCGGGTACAGCCCCGAGAACACCATCGGCTTGGGGTCCTTGTAGCCGCCGAGCGCCTCCGTGGCCCCCTTGTGCATGCTCGTGACGGTGTCGCCGACCTTGGACTGGCGGACGTCCTTCACCCCGGTGATGAGGTAGCCCACCTCGCCCACGCCGAGGCCGTCGGAGGGCAGCATCTCCGGGGAGTTGGTGCCGATCTCCAAAAGCTCGTGCGTCGCGTTCGTCGACATCATCCGGATCCGCTCACGCCGGTTGAGCTGGCCGTCGATGACACGGACGTACGTCACGACACCGCGGTAGGAGTCGTAGACCGAGTCGAAGATCATCGCGCGGGCCGGGGCGTCCTTGACGCCGACCGGGGCGGGGATCTCGGCGACGACCTTGTCGAGCAGCGCCTCGACGCCCAGGCCGGTCTTGGCGGAGACCTTCAGCACGTCGCCGGGCTCGCAGCCGACCAGGTTCGCCAGCTCCTCGGCGAACTTCTCCGGCTGCGCCGCCGGAAGGTCGATCTTGTTCAGCACCGGGATGATCGTGAGGTCGTTCTCCATCGCCAGGTAGAGGTTGGCGAGGGTCTGCGCCTCGATGCCCTGGGCCGCGTCGACGAGGAGGATGGTCCCCTCGCAGGCGGCGAGCGACCGCGAGACCTCGTACGTGAAGTCCACGTGCCCGGGGGTGTCGATCATGTTGAGGATGTGCGTGTTGCTCTTGTCGTGGGTCGGGGCCCACGGCAACCGCACCGCCTGGGACTTGATCGTGATGCCGCGCTCGCGCTCGATGTCCATGCGGTCGAGGTACTGGGCGCGCATCTGCCGCTGCTCGACCACCCCGGTCAGCTGGAGCATCCGGTCGGCGAGCGTGGACTTGCCGTGGTCGATGTGCGCGATGATGCAGAAATTGCGGATCAGAGCCGGGTCGGTACGGCTCGGCTCGGGCACATGGCTAGGGATCGCGGGCACGCAGGGTCCTGATTCTTGAGGCGTCCGCAGTGTCTGCGGTCTCGGGTCGGATCGATACGTAGTCTCCATGGTCCCACGGGCGGGGAGCTGCGACGGGTTTGGGCCACTGTCCGGGCCGCTGCTAGGCTGGGTGGCTGTGTCTCCTGCCCTCTCGCAGGAGGCACTCCTTCAAGAAATCACCGGCACGCGACCCCCTGTGGGCCCGTGCCAGAACCTGTAGAGGCTCATTCGTGGCGAACATCAAGTCCCAGATCAAGCGGATCAAGACCAACGAGAAGGCCCGGCTGCGCAACAAGGCCGTCAAGTCGTCCCTGAAGACCGCGATCCGCAAGGCCCGCGAGGCCGCTGCCGCGGGTGACGTCGAGAAGGCCACCGAGTACCAGCGCGCTGCGGCGCGTCTGCTCGACAAGGCCGTCTCGAAGGGCGTCATCCACAAGAACCAGGCTGCCAACAAGAAGTCGGCCCTGGCTGCCAAGGTCGCGTCCGTCAAGGGCTGAATCTCCCTTTGATCTGACCGCCGGAAGGACCCAGAGCGGGCCCTCTCTCATCCGCTCCCGACCGGCACCCCGAGCCTTGTCCGCGGCCTGCGTTCGCCACGCGGGGACCGGGCTCACCCAGCGTCATCCGTAGGCCCCGTCGCCTCGTCCTTCCCCAGGACGGGCGGCGGGGCCTTCGGCGTGCCCGGGCGAGAAGCCCTGGGCTCGTAGGGCCGGTTCCGGGCGAGAAGCCCTGAACTCGTAGGGCCGGTTCCGGGCGAGGAGCCTTGGGCCGACTCCGGGCGAGGGGTCTTGGGCCGGTTCCGGGCGACGGGACATGGACCGGTTCGGGCGAAGGGCTTCAGGCTGTGCCCGCGTGGCGTGTCACGACCAGAAGTCGTTGTTCGCCTCGATGTCCGCGACGCACTCGTCGATGTCGCTGATCCTGTCACCGACGATCCGGAAGACGAGAGCCCCCTCGTCCTCGATGTGCTTGCCCCGGCGGTCCGCGGCGAACAGGGCCATACCGACCGCGTGGCCCCGGCCGTCCACGGCGACGCCGCGCAGGTCGACCCGCATGTTCCCGCCGGTCTCCTCGTTCATCCGGCGATACATGTCGATGATCGCGTCCTGGCCCTTGAAGTCACCGGACAGCGGGTGACTGCCGGGCACATGGTGCGTACAGTCCGAGGTCATCACCTCGCGCAGGGCGTCCAGGTCACCCCGGGAGAACGCCTCGAACCCCTTGCGTAAGATCTGGGCGTGCGGGTGTTCAGCCATGGCGATCGCCACCTCTCCGTCGTTCGGCGATGTGCGGCTGATACGTCCGATTCTCCCGCGCTCCCGCTACGCCCGCCCCCTGGACCGGGCGGCCCGGGCGATGGTGACGACGGCCTTCTCCAGCGCGTACTCGGGGTCGTCGCCGCCGCCCTTCACTCCCGCGTCCGCCTCGGCGACCGCCCGCAGCGCGACCGACAGGCCGTCCGGCGTCCAGCCGCGGCTCTGCTGGCGCACCCGGTCGATCTTCCACGGCGGCATGCCCAGCTCACGGGCCAGGTCCGCGGGCCGGCCGCCGCGCGCGGAGGACAGCTTGCCGATCGCGCGCACGCCCTGCGCCAGCGCGCTGGTGATCAGCACCGGCGCGACCCCCGTCGCCAGCGACCAGCGCAGCGCCTCCAGCGCCTCCGCCGTCCGGCCCTCCACGGCCCGGTCGGCGACGGTGAAGCTCGACGCCTCGGCCCGCCCGGTGTAGTAGCGCCCGACGACGGCCTCGTCGATCGTCCCCTCGACGTCCGCGGCGAGCTGCGACACCGCCGACGCCAGCTCCCGCAGATCACTGCCGATCGAGTCCACCAGCGCCTGGCAGGCCTCCGGCGTCGCCGAACGCCCCAGCGCCCGGAACTCGCCCCGCACGAACGCCAGCCGGTCCGCCGGCTTCGTCATCTTCGGGCAGGCCACCTCACGGGCACCCGCCTTGCGCGCCGCGTCCAGCAGGCCCTTGCCCTTGGCGCCGCCCGCGTGCAGCAGCACCAGCGTGATCTCCTCGGCGGGCGCGCCGAGATACGCCTTCACGTCCTTGACCGTGTCGGCCGAAAGGTCCTGCGCGTTCCGTACGACCACGACCTTGCGCTCCGCGAAGAGCGACGGGCTGGTCAGCTCGGCGAGCGTGCCGGGCTGCAACTGGTCCGACGTCAGGTCCCGTACGTCCGTGTCGGCGTCGGAGGCCTTGGCGGCGGCCACCACCTCCTGCACGGCACGGTCGAGCAGGAGGTCCTCCTGGCCCACGGCGATGGTCACCGGGGCGAGGGGGTCGTCGTTCGCAGTCTTCCTGGCCATCGCGACAAGCATCGCACGCGGCACTGACAACGCCGCCCGGGCCCAGCCCCCGGCCCGCCCCCGGCCTCGGGGTTACGGCTCCTCGCGCCAGCCGTCCCACTCGCCCGCGAACGCGTCCAGCTCCGCCGGGTCCAGCCGCTCCCGCTCGTCCCGCAGGACGACCAGCCACTGCGCGTCCTCGGCGTCGTCCTCACCGGCCAGCGCGTCCCGGACCAGCTGCGGTTCCTCGTCCAGCCCGAACCGCTCCCCGAGCGTCTCGGCCGCCTCCCGCGCGGCATCGCGGTCGGGCAGCACCAGCACGTGTCTCACATCGCTCACGCCAGCCATTGTCGGGTACGGACCGGAAGGTGCTGACCGGCTCAACCGCTCTCGGCGGACCCGCGCAGCACCGGCACCCGCTCCAGCACGATCCCGAACCGCTCCCGGTACACGGCCAGCACCTCCTCGTCCGCGTCCAGCTCACGCTCCTGGCGCTCGCCGTCCGGAGCCGTCTCCGTCAGCCGCCGGCCGCTGAGCGTGATCCGCCCGCCGTCCTCCGTGACCCGCGAGCACACCAGCGACCGCGTGAAGTGCGACGCGGGCGAGGTGCTGTGCCACCACGCCCCGGCCACGAAGTCACCCAGCACCCGCGGCCGTGCCTCCAGCCGGTACTCGGGACTGCCGTCCCGGCTCACGTCCAGGTCCGCCGCCGCCACGCCGTGCCCGCCGCGCACCCCGGCCGCGTCCGGCCCCGCCTCCACGATCCGGAACGTGCCGCCCGGGTCCGGCTGTTCACCCCGGTCCCCGAACGCCAGCGGGTAGTGGCTGTGCGCCCCGAAGCCGACGTCGGCCAGCCAGTCACCCCCGTCCGCCGTCCGCACCCGCAGCGCGAGATGGTCGTACGGAATCCCGAGCCGCTCCTCGCCGATCCGCACCCGCGCCGCGAGCAGCGTCACCTCGAAGCCGAGCGCGGTGAGCAACGCCCCGAACGCGCCGTTCAGTTCGTAGCAGAACCCGCCCCGGCGCCCGGCCACCACCTTGTCCAGCAGCCGCTGCTCCTCAAGCACGATCTCCTCGCCGAGGTGGATGGAGAGGTTCTCGAAGGGCACGGTCTGCAAGTGGCGCACGTGCAGTTCGCGCAGAACGTCAGTGGTGGGCGCTGCCGGGTGGGCGACTCCGAGCCGCTGGAGGTAGGCATCGGTCTCTTCGCGTTTCATGCCCTCAGTCTCGCGCCACCTCCAGCCGTCCGTCCGCGCGGCCCGTGACGGCCAGCGCGCCGTCGCGGTCCGTCCGCAGCACCACCGCTCCCCCGGCACGCAGCGCGGCCAGCGTGCCCGGGGCCGGGTGGCCGTACGAGTTGTCCGCGCCGCAGGAGATGAGCGCCAGCCGCGGGGCCGCCCTGCGCATGAGGTCCGGGTCCTGATACGCCGAGCCGTGGTGGGCCACCTTGAGCACGTCCACGCCTCTCAGCGCCGCGCCCGCGGGGGATTGGGCCAGCGCCCGCTGGGCCGGGGGTTCGAGGTCCCCGAGGAGGAGCAGACGCAGGCCTGCGGTCCGGACGAGGAGAGTGACACTGGCGTCATTGGCTCCTTCGGGGGCGGGGGCGGGAATGTGGGCGGGGCTTCGGCTTGTGGCCGGTGAGGAATGCGTGGCGGGAGGCCACAGAACCTCCCAGGACAGCCCGCCCGTGCGGCGTTCCTGGCCGGCGGCGGCCCGTGTCACGGGGACTCCCCGCGCCGCCGCCACTCTGCGGACGAACGCCGCCTGGCCGGCGGGCTCGGCGAACCCCGTCGTCTCGACAGCCCCGACCGAGCGTCCCCGCAGTACACCGGGCAGGCCCGCCACATGGTCGGCGTGGAAGTGGGTCAGCACGACGAGCGGGATGCGGGTGACGCCCAGCGACCGCAGACAGCGGTCGACCAGCACCGGGTCGGGACCGGCGTCCACGACCACGCCGGTGCCCTCGCCCGCCGCGAGCACCATGGCGTCGCCCTGCCCCACGTCGCACATCACCATCCGCCAGCCCGGTGGCGGCCAGCCCGTCACCACTCTGGTCAGCGGCGCCGGCCGCAGCACCGCCAGGGCCAGCAGCAGCACGCACGCCCCGCACCACCAGGGGTGCTCGAGCAGCCGCCGCCCGGCGAGCAGCAGGGCCACGGTGACGGCCCCCAGCAGTGCCGCTCCGGTCCAGCCGCCGGGCCAGTCCACTCCTGCGCCGGGCAGCGCGGCCCCGGTGCGGGCCACCGCCGCCAGCCACTCGGCGGGCCACCTTGCGCACCAGGCCAGCGCCTTGGCCACCGGCATGGCCAGCGGTGCCGTCGCCAGCACCGCGAAGCCCAGCACCGTGGCCGGCGCGACCGCAAACTCCGCGAGCAGGTTGCACGGCACCGCCACCAGGCTCACCCGCGCCGACAGCACGGCGACGACCGGCGCGCACAGCGCCTGCGCGGCACCCGCCGCGGCCAGCGCCTCGGCCAGGCCGGGCGGCACCCCGCGCCGGCGCAGCGTCGCGCTCCAGCGTGGCGCGAGCGTGAGCAGGGCGCCGGTGGCCAGCACGGAGAGCAGGAAGCCGTAACTGCGGGCCAGCCACGGGTCGTACAGCACCAGCAGCAGGACGGCCGTCGCCAGCGCCGGGAGGAGGGACCGGCGCCGTCCGGTGGCGAGCGCCAGCAGCGCGACACAGCCGCAGGCGGCGGCCCGCAGCACGCTCGGCTCAGGTCGGCACACCACGACGAACCCGAGCGTGATCACACCGCCGAGCACGGCCGTCCGGCGCAGGGAGATACCGAGGCGGGGCGCCAGACCGCGGCGCTCGGCATGCTGGGCGAGGCCCGGTGGCCCGAGGAGCAGGGCGAGCAGAATGGTGAAGTTCGCCCCGGACACGGCCAGCAAATGAGTGAGGTCGGTCTCCTTGAAGGCCGCGTCCAGCTCGGGGGTGACCCGCGAGGTGTCCCCGACGACCAGGCCCGGCAGCAGCGCACGCGCGTCGGCCGGCAGACCGTCGGTGGCCTCCCGCAGCCCGGCGCGCAGCCGTCCCGCGAGCCGCTGCGGCCCCGACGCCTCCCCCACCACGTCCGGCCCGGCCCGCGCCCGTACCCGCAGCACGCCGGCGATCCGGTCGCCGTCCTCCCTCGGGGGCGCGAGTCGCGCGGTGACCCGGAGCCGGGTCGAGGGCAGCAGCCCGAGCCAGGGCGAATGCCCCGGCCCGCCGCCGGAAGCCCGTGAGCCGTCCGGCCCGGCCCGCGCACCGCCCTCTCCTGCGTCGACGATCATCAGCACCGGTGTCCGGGTCGTCACCGCCGTCCCGCCCGCCTCCTCGACGCGGCGCACGTCGGCTCCGATCAGCACGGCGGCCGGTGCCACGCGGGGGCCGTCGACCCGGGGCCGGGTGAGCCGGGGATCGGCGGTGACCTCGACCTCGGCAGTCACGGTCGCATACCGCCGTGCCAGGTCCGGGACGGGGCCCCGCCGCAGATCCGCCCCGTGCAGCCCCGCCGAGACGGCCGACGCGGCGACGCAGGGCAGCACGGCGGCGACGGCGGTGCGGGTCCACCAGGGCCCACGGCCCCGGCCCAGCAGCAGGGCCCCGCCGAGAACCGCACAGACGGCGGCCACACCCCCGGCCCACCCTGCCGGCGCATCCACCAGCAGCGCCGCCGTGGCCCAGGCCGCGAGCGCGGGCGGCACCAGCCGCAGGTCCGTCGGCCCCTCCTGCCGGGGACGGGCCGCGCCGAGCCGTTTCCCGGACGCCGCATGCACAGCACGGCGGGCAGCGGGCCCCGGAGGGCGGGGGGCAGCGGGCCCCGGGCCGCCCGGCGGGGCGACGGCGCCGCTCATGGCCGTACCAGATGCCGCAGGTCGGCGAAGCGGCGCTCGCCGATGCCGTTGACCTCGCGCAACTCGTCCACCGAGCGGAAACCGCCGTGCTGGGTGCGGTAGTCCACGATGTGCTGAGCCAGGACGGGGCCGACACCCGGCAGGGTGTCCAACTGGTCGACGGTGGCCGTGTTGAGGGACACGGGAGCCGTCGGGAGCTGCCCCGCCGCGCCGGACGCGCCACCGGCGACGCCCACCGCTCCTGCCGAGCCGCCACCGGCCGGCGAACCGCCAGGTCCGCTGCCCACCACAGGCACCGGACCGCCCACGATCACCTGCTCCCCGTCCACGAGGAAACGGGCGCGGTTCAAACCGTCGATCTTCGTACCGGGTCGCACCCCGCCCGCCGCGCGCAACGCGTCCGCGACCCGGGAACCGGCCGGCAACCGGTGGATGCCGGGTTCGCGCACCTTGCCACTGACGTCGACCACGATCTCCGCGCCGGCCGTCGCGGAGGTGCTGGGAGCGGCTGTCCCCGGTTTTTCCTTCGCGGGCTGTTCCCGATCGTCGTAGGGCGCCGCCGCCCGCACCACCTCGGGCGCCTGCACGGTCTGCGTCCGGCCGGTCCAGAAGTGCTGTGCGGCAAAGGCCGCGGTGACGACGAGCAGCACGGTGAGCGCCAGCACACTCCGCCGCTCCACACCGCACCTCGCCTGCAACCACAGCGGCATCCGCTCCCGCGCGGCAGGCCCCACCCGCTCCCGCCACGTCACCCCGGCAACCACAGGCCCGACAGCCTCGGCGGCATGGTCCGCGCCCTCCCGCACTCCGGTCCGCCCGCCGGCCCGCTCGCCGACAACCCCGCCGCCACCCTGCCCCTCCGAACCCTCCGGAGGCGATCCCGACGGCGGTACCGGCGACGATCCCGGAGGCGATCCCGACGGCGGCCCCAGCGACGATCCCGGAGGCGGACCCGGCAGCCGCGCCCACTCCCCCACCGCCCCGGGCTCCCCCCTCCCCCCGAACAACCCCTCCGCCCGCCGCCGCACCTCCTCCGCCGACACCTGCCGGTGCCGTCGCCGGACCCGCCCGGGAGGGTGATGTGGACGGCGGTGCCGTACGCGGCCGTCGGAGGCGGGCCCCCTGCCGGGGCCACTGGTAGCGGTCGCTGTGCGTGAATGTGATCGAAGTGCCATGCGACGAGGATCGGCCAGACCGCACCAACAGCGATGATCTTGGTCAATACCCGGGGATTACCGCCCGGTTGTGGAAAACTCCGCCACCCACACGAGTGAATCAGCTCACACGAGCGCACACAGGCGACTCGACCCACACGAACGGCTCAGCCCGCACAGGTGGAACACGGGCGACTCGCCCACCCTCACCGCGCCGAAACCACAACCCCCAACAACCCCGGCCCCGTATGGGCCCCGATCACCGCCCCCACCTCACTCACATGCAGGTCCACCAGCCCGGGCACCCGGGTCCGCAGGCGGTCCGCGAGGGCCGACGCGCGGTCGTGGGCGGCGAGATGGTGCACGGCGATGTCGACCTCGGCGCCGCCCGCCCGGTCCGCCACGATCTCCTCAAGGCGGGCGATCGCCTTGGACGCCGTCCGCACCTTCTCCAGCAGGTCGATGCGCCCGCCGTCGAGTTTCAGCAGCGGCTTCACGGCGAGCGCCGATCCGAAGAGGGCCTGTGCGGCGCCGATCCGGCCGCCCCGGCGCAGATAGTCGAGGGTGTCGACGTAGAAGTAGGCGGACGTGCCCGCCGCCCGTTTCTCCGCGGCCGTGACGGCCTCGTCCACCGTGCCGCCCGCCTCCGCCGTCTCCGCCGCGGCCAGCGCGCAGAAACCGAGGGCCATCGCGATCATCCCGGTGTCCACCACCCGTACCGGCACCGGCGCCTCGCGTGCCGCGAGGAGCGCGGCGTCGTACGTGCCGGACAGTTCGGCGGAGAGGTGGAGGGAGACGATGCCGGTGGCGCCGGACTCGGCGACCTCGCGGTAGGTCCGTGCGAACACCTCGGGGCTCGGGCGCGAGGTGGTGACCGACCGTCGCTTCTGCAACGCCTGGGCCAGGGACCGGGTCGAGATCTCGGTGCCCTCCTCCAGTGCCTGGTCGCCGAGGACCACGGTCAGCGGTACCGAGGTGATGCCGTGGCGCTCCATCGTCCGGGCCGGCAGGTAGGCCGTGGAATCGGTGACGATGGCGACATGGCGGGACATGTGCTGGAGGTTACCTGCCGTCGTGCCCGGGCGGCAGCCCGGTCCCGTTCACACCGCGGCTCAAGTGGTGGTCTCGGGGCGGGCCTCCTTCTGCCAGGGGTGAGCGGGGCGGCGGACCGGCGGGTCGAGGGCGGGCCGGGTCGGCTCTGTGTGCGAGCGCGGCGTCTCCTGCCGGCTCTGCCGCGGGCCGTCCGCGGCGGCCGGGGCCTCCGGCCACGGCGGCGGGGGCGCTGCCGACGGCTCCGCCGCGTCCCAGTGGCGCAGGGCGCCCGCCTCCATGCCGATCTGGGTGCTCAGGGAGTCCAGGTCGTCCTCGGCGAAGCGGCGGGCCCGGTCGCGGGCGGCCCAGCGCAGGGAGTCCGCCGACTGGGTGATGCGCTCGGTGCGCTCGCGCAGCGCGGGCAGCCGCTCGGCGAGCGCGGCCCGGTCCGGCTCGGACTCCAGGCGCCGCAGCTCGCCGTCCAGCTCGTGCCCGTGCGCGCTGAGCCGCTCGAACAGGCCGAGGGACTCCTTCAGCGACGCGTCCTCGGCCACGCCCGCGTGCAGCGCTTCCTGTGTGGCGCGCATCGACGTGCGCAGCTTCAGCCGCAGTTGGGCGATCTCGCCCGCCGGGCCGGGCTGGGCGGAGGACTTGGCCCGCAGGGTGTGGTCCTCGACCGTGCGGCGGGCCTGCGTGAGCGTGCGGTCCACGCCGCGCTTGGCCGCGCCGACCGCCTTCACGGTGGCGTACGCGCCGAGCACCACGAGCAGCACGAAAAGCAGGGCGAACACGGCGATGACTGCTTCCACGATGCTCCTCCTAGACGGCCACGGGCTGTTACGCGCCGCTCTTCAACGGTAAACGCTACGGGCAGGTTCGGAGTTCCTGGCGAACCCCGAACCTGCCCGTAGGGGACTACCCCGAGCTCGCGCGGGCGCGGCGCCCGGCGTCACGCCGGGACGATGTTCACCAGCTTCGGCGCGCGCACGATCACCTTGCGGATGCCGGCGCCGCCCAGCGCCGCGACGACCTTCTCGTCGGCCAGCGCGGCCTTCTCCAGCTCGTCGTCGGAGATGTCCGGGGAGACCTCCAGGCGGGCCTTGACCTTGCCCTTGACCTGCACGACGCAGGTCACGGTCTCGTCCACCACGTACTGCGGGTCGGCGACCGGGAAGTCCTGGTGGACGACCGACTCGGTGTGCCCCAGCCTGCGCCACAGTTCCTCGGCGATGTGCGGGGCCAGCGGCGCGACCATCAGCACCAGCGGCTCGGCGACGGACCGCGGCACCGGGCCCCCGGCCTTCGTCAGGTGGTTGTTCAGCTCGGTGATCTTGGCGATGGCGGTGTTGAAGCGCAGGTTCTCCAGGTCGCCGCGCACCCCGTCGATCGCCTTGTGCAGGGCACGCAGCGTGTCCTCGCCGGGCTCGGCGTCGACGACGGTGACCTCGCCGGTGTTCTCGTCGACGATGTTGCGCCACAGCCGCTGCAGCAGCCGGAACTGGCCGACCACCGCGCGCGTGTCCCACGGCCGGGAGACGTCCAGCGGGCCCATGGCCATCTCGTACAGGCGCAGCGTGTCGGCGCCGTACTCGGCGCAGATCTCGTCCGGCGTGACCGCGTTCTTCAGGGACTTGCCCATCTTGCCGAGCAGCCGGGAGACCTTCTCGCCCTGGTAGTAGTAGGCGCCGTCGCGCTCCTCCACGTCGGCGGCCGGCACCGCGATGCCGCGGCTGTCGCGGTACACGTAGGCCTGGATCATTCCCTGGTTGAACAGCTTGTGGAACGGCTCGGCGGAGGAGACGTGTCCCAGGTCGTAGAGCACCTTGGACCAGAAGCGGGCGTACAGCAGGTGCAGCACGGCGTGCTCCGCGCCGCCGACGTACAGGTCGACGCCGCCGTGCGGCCGGCCTTCGCGCGGGCCCATCCAGTACTGCTCGACGGCCGGGTCGACCAGCTTCTCGGAGTTGTGCGGGTCCAGGTAGCGCAGCTCGTACCAGCAGGAACCGGCCCAGTTCGGCATGGTGTTGGTCTCGCGCCGGAACGTGCGCGGGCCGCGGCCGTCGCCCAGGTCCAGGGTGACGTTGACCCAGTCCTCGTTGCGGGACAGCGGCGTCTCGGGCTGGGTGTCGGCGTCGTCCGGGTCGAAGGTGCGCGGCGAGTAGTCCTCGACCTCGGGCAGCTCCAGCGGCAGCATCGACTCGGGCAGCGCGTGCGCGACGCCGTCCTCGTCGTAGACGATCGGGAAGGGCTCGCCCCAGTAGCGCTGGCGGCTGAACAGCCAGTCGCGCAGGCGGAAGTTGACGGTGCCCTCGCCGACGCCGGACCGCTCCAGCCACTCGGTGATGCGGGCCTTGGCCTCGGCGACGCCCAGGCCGTCCAGGCAGACGTCGTCGTTGGACGAGTTGATGATCTTCGCGTCGTACGAGGCGAAGGCGTCGTCCCAGGTGGAGGTGTCCGTGCCGCGGCCGTCCGTCGGCTCGACGACGCAGCGGATGGGCAGCTCGAAGGCGCGCGCGAAGGCGAAGTCACGCGTGTCGTGCGCCGGTACGGCCATGATCGCGCCAGTGCCGTAGCCCATCAGGACGTAGTCGGCGATGAACACCGGGACCTGCTCGCCGTTGACCGGGTTGGTGGCGAAGGAGCCGGTGAAGACGCCGGTCTTGTCCTTGGCCTCGGCCTGCCGCTCCACGTCGGACTTCGAGGCGGCCTGCGCGCGGTACGCGGCGACGGCCTCGGTGGGCGTGGCGTGGCCGCCGGTCCACACGTCGTGGGTGCCCTCGGGCCAGGTGGCCGGAGTGAACTTCTCGACCAGCGGGTGCTCGGGCGCCAGCACCATGTAGGTCGCGCCGAACAGGGTGTCCGGGCGCGTGGTGAAGACGGTGATGTGCTCGCCGTCCACGGGGAAGTCGACGCGGGCGCCCTCGGAGCGGCCGATCCAGTTGCGCTGCTGCAGCTTGATGGCCTCGGGCCAGTCCAGCGCGTCGAGGTCCTCCAGCAGCCGGTCGGCGTAGGCGGTGATGCGCATGTTCCACTGGCGCAGCTTGGCCTTGAAGACCGGGTAGTTGCCGCGCTCGGAGCGGCCTTCGGCGGTGACCTCCTCGTTGGCCAGGACGGTGCCCAGGCCGGGGCACCAGTTGACCGGTGCGTCGGAGGCGTAGGCCAGGCGGTACTCGCTGAGGATGTCGGCGCGCTCGGCGTCGGTCAGCTCACTCCAGGGGCGCCCGCCGGGCACGGGACGCTCGCCGCTTTCGAAGCGGGCGATCAGCTCGGAGATCGGCCGGGCCTTCTTCGCCTCGTCGTCATACCAGGAGTTGAAGATCTGCAGGAAGATCCACTGGGTCCACTTGTAGTAGTCCGGGTCGATCGTGGCGAAGGACCGGCGCTTGTCGTGGCCCAGGCCCAGCCTGCGCAGCTGGGCCTTCATGTTCTCGATGTTGGACTCGGTGGAGACACGCGGGTGCGTGCCGGTCTGCACGGCGTACTGCTCGGCGGGCAGGCCGAAGGCGTCGAAGCCGAGGGTGTGCAGGACGTTGTGGCCGGTCATGCGCTGGAACCGGGCGAAGACGTCGGTGGCGATGTAGCCGAGGGGGTGGCCGACGTGCAGGCCCGCACCGGAGGGGTACGGGAACATGTCCATGATGAACTTCTTGGGCCTGGCGACCAGCTCGGGGTCGCCCGCCAGGTCGCCGCTCGGGTTCGGCGCGGCGTAGGTGCCCTCGGCGTCCCAGAAGTCCTGCCAGCGTGCCTCGATCTCGGCCGCGACGGCGGCCGTGTAGCGGTGCGGCGCTGCCTCCGCCGACCCGGCGGTGGCAGCGGGGTTCGTCTCGCTCATGTCCTCAAAGCTCCATCGATCGTCTCTGCCAGCGGCTGCGACTTCTCAAGAAACGAAAAATCCCCTCGCACAGGAGGGGACGCCGCGCCGATTCCGGCACCCGGTCGCGCGGGGGCCAGGACTGATCAGCGCGGCTCGCTAAGCAGAAGGCGTACGGCACGCATGGCGCCAGGGTACCGCAGCCGCAGATCGGGCCGCGACGACGGATCGACGTCGCTCCGGGGGTCAATAGTTACTCCGCGTAACAACCGCAATGGGGCAACGCAACGACCTCATTGTCGTTTGATAACAGCGCAATAACTGAAACCCCCTACCCATCAGTACGGCGCCACCTAGAGTGCGGCAGCGGGACCGCTTTCCCGATTCTGCTCGGAGTCGCCCCCATGAACCCTCGCCGCAGTCACCGCTCCCTCCCCCGCTCGGGCCGCTCGGCCTACGGGACGGCATCGGCCGTCGCACTGCTCCTCACGTCCGTGATCGTGCTGGCCGGAGGCGACGACGTCCGGGAATTCCTGAACTTCGGCGCGGGCGTGCTGTCCCTCGTCTCGCTCAGCTGCTCGGTGGTCTGGGGCCTCGTCGCCCAGGACCGGATCGTCCTCGACGCGCGCCGGCGGATCATCGGGCAGGCGGTCCACCGGACGACCGCGGTCGCCTCGATCGCGTTCCTGCTGCTGCACGTCATCACCAAGATCGCGCTCGACCACACCGAGCCGATCGCCGCGGTGCTCCCCTTCGCGCTGGGCGTCACCGGCAGCGAAGGGCTGATCGGGCTCGGGTCCGCCGCCGGGCTCCTCATGGTCTTCGTGGGCATCACCGGCGCGCTGCGCAGCGCCTTCGCCTCACCCGCCCCGGTCGCCGCCCACTGGCGGACCATGCACATGCTGGCCTACCCGGCCTGGTGCGCCGCCCTGGTCCACGGCCTCTACGCGGGCCGCGCCGCCAAGCCGGTCTTCGTGTTCCTGTACGGCCTGTGCGTCCTCGGGGTGCTGGCGGCCCTCGCGCTGCGCGCGGCGCCCCGCCCGGTCAAGCGCCGGGTCGCCGACCGGATCACCGCCTTCCTGAGCGGCGACGAGCAGCCCGCCGAGGAGGCCGCCCCGGACGCGCACCGCACCAGGGCGGCCAGGCCGCCGCTGCCCGGCCACGAGCCGAACCCGCGGGCACGCACGGAAGCGCCGTACGAAACCCGCGCGGAAAGCCCGTACGCGGCACGCACGGAAGCGCCGTACGACACACGCGCGGAAAGCCCGTACGCGACGGCCGAGCGGCAGCCGGTGCACGGCTTCGCCGCCGCCTACCGGGCCGTCTCGGCCTCCTCGCGCGGGCAGCGCCGGCAGCCCTTCGCGGCCGAGTGTGCGGCCACGCGCGTGGACGCACCCCTGGAGACGCGCCCCGCGGAGCCGGTGCCGTACGCCGACAGCGGCACGAGCGCCTCGGGCAGCTGGCCCGTCCCGTCGCCGCCGCCGGTCGGCGAGGCCCCGCCGTCGTCCTACGACCCGCTCGGCGACACGGAATACACCATCCCGGTCCATGGCAACCCGGGCGCCTTCGGCCACGGGTCGAGTGACGTGTACGACACCGGTGAGACGAACGCCCGCCACGGCACGTACTACCCGGACGACACGTACACCAGCGGTCCCGCCACAGAAACACCGCCCGGTGCCTCCCACGACTTCGGCGCGCCGGTTCCGGGCGAACCTTGGAACACGCCTTCCGGAGGCTCTGAGTGAACGAGGCCCTGCCCGACGTACCCGAAGTCCGCGTGGTCGGTCTTCCCCAGCTCACGTCGGGCTTCGACCTTGTCGAACGACTCGACCTGCCGATGCACCTGAAGGTGCACGGGCCGCTCGAACCGCTGGGCGGCGAACAGCTCGCGCAGCTCGCCGATCGCATCAACCTCAGGGGGCGCGGCGGCGCCGGGTTCCCCTTCCACAAGAAGCTGCGGTCGGTCGCCGAGTCGGCGATCGGACGCGGGGTACGGCCGGTCGTCGTCGTCAACGGCAGTGAGGACGAACCGGCCTGCCGCAAGGACACGGTGCTCATCAACCGCGCCCCGCACCTCATCCTGGACGGCGCGCTGCTGTGCGCCGAGGCCCTCGGAGCACGCCGGCTCGTCGTCGGTGTCACCCGGGAGTCCACGCAGCGCTCGATGGAGGCCGCGCTGGCCGAGCGGGGCCTGAGCGACGGACGCCGTTCCCCGCTCCGCGCGCGCGTGCAGCGCAACCCGGTGCGCATGATCACGGGCGCGGCGGCCTCACTGATCCGCTCCATCGACGGCGGCCCGGCGATCCCGCCGGGCCGCAAGGTCAGCGCTTCCAGGAGCGGCGTCGGCGGCGCGCCCACCCTGCTGTCGAACGCCGAGACGTTCGCGCAGCTCGCCGTGGCCGCCCGCATCGGCCCGGACCGCTACGGCAACACCGGCCTGTACGACGAGCCGGGCACCGTCATGCTCACGGTCTCCGGCGCGGTCGCCCGCCCGATGGTGATCGAGGTCCCCACGGGCGTGCCGCTGCGTTACGTCCTCCGGCTCGCGGGCGCCCCGCCGCTGCCGCAGGGCGTGCTGACCGGCGGCTACCACGGCAAGTGGATCGACCCGGCGCGCCTGGACGAGGCCGTCGTCTCGCGCAACTCCCTGGACCGGGCGGGCGGTTCGCTGGGCGCGGGCGCGATCCTGCCGATCGGTCAGGACACCTGCCCGCTGGGCGAGTCGCTCAGGGTGGCGCAGTGGCTGGCCGGGGAGAGCGCGGGCCAGTGCGGCCCGTGCTCCCTCGGCCTGCCGGCGGCGGCGCGCGGCCTGGCGGACGTCCTGAACGGCGGCGGCCCGGCCGCCCTGGAGGCGCTCAGGCAGGTCGCGCGGAACGTGAAGCGGCGCGGGGCGTGTTCGCACCCGGACGGCTCGGCGATGTTCATCGAGTCGACCGTCCGGGCCTTCACCGACGACCTCGCCGCCCATGTCCTCGGACACGGCTGCGGGCGGCCCGTACAGGGCGTTCTGCCGCTCTTCGAAGGGGGCGGGGCCCCGACGGGCGTCCCCGGCGGCGGCGCGGCCGAGGAGAACAGCCCCGGCCGCCGGAGGATCCACGTCGACTGGACGCTGTGCCGGGGCCACGGCCTGTGCGCGGACCTCCTCCCAGAGGTCTTCCAGCTCGGCGCCGACGGCTTCCCTACGGTGGCGCAGGCGGACATCCCGCGTTACGCGGAGGCGAAGGCGATGCGCGCGGTGCGCCGGTGCCCCGCGCTCGCCCTGCGCATCGAGGAGGACACGCGCGTGCAGGCGCCCACCCGCAACCTGCCGGCGCTGCCCCAGGGCCGGGGCCGCCGCGCCCTGGGACGCTGAGAGCCGCTCAAGCCCGCTCAACGACGAAGGCGGGTCATCCGATCGGATGACCCGCCTTCGACTTCTGTGGAGCTAAGGAGAATTGAACTCCTGACCTCCTGCATGCCATGCAGGCGCTCTACCAACTGAGCTATAGCCCCTTGCGGTGTTCCGCCCGGTCTCCCCGGCGGCGACGCCAACATTACACGCTCCCCCCGGCACAACACCAAATCCTTTCCGGTCCGGCCGGACCCGGCCGCCCATGCCCCCACGCGTGCGTGCCCGTTGCCGCTGCCGCCCGGCGTCAGGCCGTGACGAACGAGTAGAACCGCTTGAGGGTGCAGTGCTCCTCCAGGAGACGGCCGTAGATCGGCTCGCCCTCCAGTTCGCGGTACGTCTCGATCGGGTCGCCCTTTATGATCAGCGCCCGCGCGCACTCCTCGCACCAGTACTGGTAGTCGGGATTGATCGGCTCCATGTCGCGCACGATCGGTGTCCCGCTGCCGCACCAGTCGCACTTTCGCCTGTGTGCACCCATCGATCAGCTCCAGCTGTGGCCGCAGGCCGTGCACACGTAGGAAATCCCGCCGTTGTCACCGAGTACTTGGGCCACGTGGGCGGAACCGCAGGAGGGGCAGCTGAGGCGGGTGGTGGTGTCCCCTGTCACGCTGACGTCGGAGAGGTCGTCGACCTCCCCGAGGATGCTCGCAGGCATCGCAACTCCCTCCCGTCGGGCCGCGCTCCCTTCCGGCCATCTGATTCTGCCACGGCCGGAGCAATACGGTCAGCGACGCCTCAGTTCCAGTCCGGGCACGCACCCCTCGCCGGGGCGTACGCCGCACGGACTTCGGCCGCTCAAGCGCGGGAACGAAAAATCCCGCCCCCCGGAGGGGACGGGATTCGTCCGTGGAGCTAAGGAGAATTGAACTCCTGACCTCCTGCATGCCATGCAGGCGCTCTACCAACTGAGCTATAGCCCCGCGCGCCACGCGGCGTGAGCCGCATGATGCCTCGCCCCGCTCAGCGGGGCGAACAAGAAGAACTTTAGCCTGCGACCTGCCAGAAAGTGAAATCCGGGTCCCGCCGCTGCCGCGCAGGTCGGAGGGCACCTCAGTCGTCGTCGCCGAGGACCGCCTCCGGCAGGGTGCCGGCGTTGTGCTCCAGCAGCCGCCAGCCCCGGCCGCCCTCGCCGAGGACGGACCAGCAGCAGTTGGTGAGGCCGCCCAGGCTCTCCCAGGCGCGGGGCGGCAGGCCCAGCAGACGGCCGATGGTGGTGCGGATCGTGCCGCCGTGGCTGACGACGACGAGCGTGCCCTCGTCGGGCAGCTTCTCGGCGTGCCGGAGCACCACCGGGGCGGCGCGGTCGGCGACCTCGGTCTCCAGTTCGCCGCCACCGCGGCGCACCGGCTCGCCGCGCTTCCACGCCGCGTACTGCTCGCCGTACCGGGCCATGATCTCGTCGTGCGTGAGCCCCTGCCACACGCCCGCGTACGTCTCGCGCAGGTCCTCCTCGAGGGTGACCTCAAGGCCGGTGAGCGCGGCCAGCTCGGCCGCGGTGCCGGCGGCGCGCTGGAGGTCGGAGGAGACGATCGCGTCGGGGCCCAGGGAGGCGAGCAGCCGGGCGGCGCGGCGGGCCTGGCCGACGCCGGTCTCGGTGAGCGGGACGTCCGTGGTGCCCTGGAAACGGCGCTCCACGTTCCACAGGGTCTGGCCGTGCCGCCACAGGATGATGCGACGGCCCCGGCGCGCGCCCACCTCGCCGGTGGCGCTCACCAGTCGCCGCCCAGATCCGCGGCCTCCTCCTCGGCCCGCAGCCTGGCGTGCTCCTCGGCCTTGCCTCGGGTGGCACGGGCGTCCTCGGGCAGTTCCAGCTCGGGGCAGTCCTTCCACAGCCGCTCCAGGGCGTAGAAGACCCGCTCCTCGCTGTGCTGGACGTGGACGACGATGTCGACGTAGTCGAGCAGGACCCAGCGGGCCTCGCGGTCGCCCTCACGGCGGACCGGCTTGGCGCCGAACTCCTTGTGGAGGCGTTCCTCGATCTCGTCGACGATGGACTTGACCTGGCGGTCGTTGGGCGCGGAGGCCAGCAGGAAGGCGTCCGTGATCGACAGTACGTCGCTGACGTCGTAGGCGACGATGTCGTGCGCGAGCTTGTCGGCAGCCGCCTGGGCGGCGGTGTTGATCAGCTCGTGAGAGCGTTCCGTTGCGGTCACTGCAAGGCTTTCGATCGGCGGTCGGTTGACATCAAGGGTCTCACGGCCGGCCGGAAGCGCCCGACGGCTCGTAGTCCTGGCCCAGGACGACCGAGACGGTGGCGTTCCCGGAGACCTTGCCCTTGGTGACGGAGCCGGTGGGCAGCCCCAGGGTCTTGGCGACCTCGGTGGCGTTCTCCTTGTCGGCGGCGTCGGCGTAGGTGACGGCGGACGTCGCCGCGGCGTCGGCCGTGCCGCCGTCGAGGAAGGTGAAGCCGCCGTTGAGGAGCACGACGCGGGCCTTCTCGGTGGTGCTCTTGTCGCCGGTGGCGTTGCGCACGGACACGCTGACGGCGGCGTCCTTGTCGGGGCTCTTGGCGGTGCCGCCGAGGACGTCCTCCACGACGCTGTCGCTCGCCTGCCTGTCGAGGGTGCCGTCCGCCCGGACCGGCAGCAGCGCCGTCCTGTAGTCGCCGCCCTTGGCCCGGTCGGCGAGACCGGCGAGGAAGGTGCCGAGGTCCTTGTCGGTCAGCGACGGGTCGAGGATCTGGCCGAGCGTCTGGATCGTGGTCGTGGCGGCGTCCGGGTCGGACGTCATCTTGCGCAGCACGCTCTGCATGACCTGCCCGAACCGCTCCAGCTGGGCCTCGGGGGCCTCGCCGGGCCCCTGGTACGTGGCGTAGGCGACGGCCATCTTGCCGCTGAGGGTCTGGTTGTCGCCCGCGCGGACGAGAGGGCTCGCGCCCTTCTTCTTCTTGGCGTCGGGGTCGGGGACGTCGGCGTTGGTGTCGACCTCGATGTTGCCGACGAGGTCGACCAGGTTCTGCAGGTAGGGCGTGTCCAGGCGCCAGGTGCCCTGGATGCTGGTGCCGAGGACGGTGTCCAGGGCCTGCCGGGTGCCGTCGGTGCCGTCGTCCCCGACGGACTTGGCGAGCGTCGTGGTGGTGCCGTCGTCGCTGGTCAGGGCGAGGGAGTTGGGCAGCAGGACGGTGGTGCCCCGCTTGGTGGTGGTGTTGTCCACGAGCAGCGCGGTGGCGGTGCTGCCGCCCTTGGTGTCGTGCAGGTGGACGACGATCACGTCGCGCTTCTGCGCGCCCGCGGCCGCCGGGCCGCCGCTCGCGGAGCCGGAGGAGGACAGGCCGGGCAGCTTCCCGGCGTGCCAGAGGTAGCCGACGCCGCCGGCCGCGCACAGGGCGAGGACGACGACCAGGGCCATCACGCGCGCGCGTGCGCGGCGCTTGGCCTCCTCGCGGCGCTCGGTGCGGTTCTCGGTGAACTTCAGCCAGTCGATGACGTCCTCGGAGTCGTCGTCCGGGTCCTCGACGAAGGCGAACTGCTCGGTGCGGTACTCCCCGTCGTCGCGCCCGTCGTTCTGCCCGCCGGCCTCCGCGTCCTCGGCCGGGGCGGCCTGCTGCGGGATGTACGCGGTCTGCTGCTGCTCGGCGGCCCGGGGCTGCTGCCCGCTCGCCGCGGCCTGGCCGTAGGGGTCGTGGGGCGCCGCCGCGGGACCGCCCTGCTGCCCGCCGCCGTAGGGGTCGTAGGTGCCCTGAGAGTCGTAGGAACCCTGGGTGTCATAAGAGCCCTGGGTGTCATAGGGGGCCTGAGTGCCGTAGGAGCCCTGGCCGTACGGGTCGTACGGTTGCGCCGGCTGTTGCGTGCCCGTGGCGTACGGGTCGTAGGCGTAGCCCTGCTGTGCGTACGGGTCGTAGGCCTGCTGCGGCTGCTGCTGGTGCGCCGGGACCTGGCGGTACACAGGCCGGCCGTACTCGTCGTAGCCGACGAGTTCGTACTGGTCGCCCCCGTAGCCAGCGTCGTATCGGTCGTTCACCGGTGCCCCTCTCGGCTCACTCGCCGCGGTACAGCTCGCGCTTGTCGATGTAGCGCACGACTCCGTCCGGCACCAGGTACCAGACGGGGTCACCCTTGGCGACTCTCGCACGGCAGTCCGTGGAGGAGATGGCGAGAGCCGGGACCTCGACGAGCGAGACGCCGCCCTCCGGAAGCCCGGCGTCCGTCAGATGGTGGCCGGGCCGGGTGACACCGATGAAGTGTGCCAGGGAGAACAGCTCCTCGCTGTCGCGCCAGGTGAGGATCTGGGCGAGGGCGTCGGCACCGGTGATGAAGAACAGGTCCGTGTCCGGGTTGAGGACGCGCAGGTCGCGCAGGGTGTCCACGGTGTAGGTGGGGCCGCCGCGGTCGATGTCGATGCGGCTGACGGAGAACTGGGGGTTCTCCGCCGTGGCGATGACCGTCATCAGATAGCGGTCCTCGGCCGGGGAGACCGCGCGGTGGCTCTTCTGCCACGGCTGGCCGGTGGGGACGAACACCACCTCGTCGAGGTGGAACTGCGCGGCGACCTCGCTGGCCGCCACGAGGTGCCCGTGGTGGATCGGGTCGAAGGTGCCGCCCATGACGCCGAGACGGCGCTTGCCCGACCGTGCGGGGCCGTCCGTGTCGTTCACCGGACCGGTAGGCATGTCCTGCTCTCCCATGCGTGCAGACCCTACCGGCCCGGTCCCGGGACCTCCCGGGGCGCCCGGGGCGGGCGCCCGGCGGGGCTCAGCGGTCGCGGTTGAAGAGCGTGGTGATCCACAGCAGGAGCAGCAGGACGAGGAGCGCGCCGCCGCCGGTGACGTACGGGTTGAGGCTCTCGTGGTTTCCGCCGTGCTTCTCGCCCTCGGCGGCGAGGGTGACCAACTGGGCAGCGGTGCTGTGGAAGCTCATCTTCGGCAGGACCTATCCGGTGTGGGCGGGATAAAGACGTCGGCCCATGGTATGCGGGCGCCTCGGCGGGGCTCACGCCGACTCCACCGTTGGGGAACCTTCCGGCGGCGCCAGTCGTCCTTCCGTTTGCAGGCCCGCGGCAGGAAGCACACGGTGAGCACGCGGCCCACCACCGTCATGGACCCGGCTTCCGGGACCGAAGGACGCCAAGGGGCGCGAAGGACGCACGAGGGCCGCACGGAATCCGCAGGGCGGCAGCACAGAGCCCGCAAGGGCCTACAAGGGCCCGCCAGGGCCATGCAGGACGCACGGCCATACAGACCGCACATGGGGGAAGACATGTCCGACGGCCACCAGCACAGCGGGCACGAGCGCGTGCCGAGCAGGCAGCGCAGGCGCTTCCCGGAGATCTCCTCGCGTGCGTACGAGCATCCGGCCGACCGCTCCGCCCTGGTGGCGCTGCGCAAGCTGACCGGCTTCGACACGGTGTTCAAGGCCCTCAGCGGCCTGCTGCCCGAGCGGAGCCTGCGGCTGCTGTTCCTGTCCGACTCGGTGCGCGTCTCCGACCAGCAGTTCGCGCACCTGAACGACATGCTGCGGGACGCGTGCTACATCCTGGACCTGGAGAAGGTCCCGCCGATGTACGTCACCCAGGACCCGCAGCCCAACGCGATGTGCATCGGCCTGGACGAGCCGATCATCGTCGTCACCACCGGCCTGGTGGAGCTGCTCGACGAGGAGGAGATGCGGGCGGTCGTCGGGCACGAGGTGGGGCACGCGCTGTCCGGCCACTCGGTGTACCGGACGATACTGCTGTTCCTGACCAGCCTCGCCGTCCGGGTGGCGTGGATCCCGCTGGGCAACCTGGCGATCATGGCGATCGTGACCGCGCTGCGCGAGTGGTTCCGCAAGTCGGAGCTGTCCGCGGACCGCGCCGGCCTCCTCGTCGGCCAGGACCTGGAGGCCTCGATGCGCGGCCTGATGAAGATCGCGGGCGGCAACCACCTGCACGAGATGAACGTGGACGCGTTCCTGGCCCAGGCCGAGGAGTACGAGGCGGGCGGCGACCTGCGCGACTCGGTGCTGAAGATCATGAACGTGCTGCCGCGTTCCCACCCCTTCACCGCCGTCCGCGCGGCCGAGCTGAAGAAGTGGGCCGGGTCCCGCGACTTCCAGCGGATCATGGACGGTCACTACCCGCGGCGCGGCGAGGACGGCGACACCTCGGTGCGGGACTCCTTCCGGCAGTCGGCGGCGAGCTACGCGAGCGATGTGAAGAACTCGAAGGATCCGCTGATGAAGCTGGTCAGCGACATCACCGGCGGGGCCGGGGACCTGGGCGACCGGGTGCGGCGCGGCTTCGGCGGATTCACGGCCTCCACGCCGAAGGACCGGCCGGCCGGCTCGTCCGACGACACGCCGCCGCGCGACGGGGGCTGACGCCGGCACCCGTCACACCGGAGCGCAGCCACACCGTGTGCCGCGCCCGTCACACCTTGGGCAGCGCGCTCTCGGCCAGCGATCCGCACAGGGCGGTGGCGCTGCCCGTCGCGTACGGGTCGGTGTCGGCCGGGCCGCCCTCCCCGGCGCTCTGGCCGGCGAGCAGCGGGCGCAGCCGGTTCGCGGCGTCCTCGGCGCAGGACAGCGGCCCGGCCTGGACGTGGGAGACGAGCACCTGGGCCTGGTGCAGGCGCAGGTCCTCGCGGTCGAAGCGGAAGTGCAGCTCGCGCCGGACGGTGAACAGGGAAGCCTCGGCCTTGTCGCCGGCGCCGGCCGGCCGCAGCGCGTAGACGGTGGTGTGGTCCGCGGTGACCTCGAGGGTCGCTGCGTCCGCCTCGACGGCCGCCAGGCTGCCCTGGACGCGGATCTCACGGTCGGCGAGTTCGGCGCGGGCGGGGTCGAGGCGGATCAGCCAGCCGGTCGGCGTGTGCCGGCCGTCGGCGGCGGGGCGCTCGAAGCTCTGGTCGAACTGGCCGAGCTGGTCGGGGTCGAGCAGCACCCGCACGGAGCGCAGGTCCCCGCCGGTGAGCACGTCGGGGTCGAGCGCCGACCGCACGATGTAGTCCTTGGCCGTGCTCAGCGCGGTGATGACCTGGCCGTCGGAGAAGTGGGCGGTGCGCCGGGCGGGCGGCAGCGGGATGCCCTCGGCGCCGACGCGGAACTGCGCGGCGGGGCTGTGCTCGAACAGGGAGCGGGGGTCGGCGGCCCCGGGCACCCGGCCGCCGGGGGCGAGCGGCACGACGGTCATCCGCAGCGGCTCGGCGGGCCTCTGGGCGGCCGGGGCCGGGTAGGGGTGCCGGACGCCCATGTAGAGGGCGGTGCCGAAGGCGACGGCGATCAGCAGGACGAGGACCAGTGCCTGACGGGGCAGGCCGCTGCGGCGCGCGGGCGGGCGGTGGCGTACGGCGGGCGCGTGGTCGGTGATGCGCTCCTGCGCGGAGTACTCCTGGAGGCGGGCAGCATTGACGAACGACTCGTCGAAGACGACGGACCGGTACTCCTCCTCGCCACCTCCGGGGCCACCCGCGGGCGGTCCCTCGGGCGGGTCTCCAAGCCCTCCCATACCTTCAGGGTAGGTCTGCGGGAGGCCGGGTAAACGCGGCCGTCGGCGACAAGTTCCGACAGGTTCTCACCCCGGTCGCGGGCGGTCGCCGCGGCCGGGGCGGGCCCCGGGCCGGGCGCTGCCGGGCCGCCTGTTCAGGGGGTGCGCGGCAGCACCGGGACGGCCGGCGGGGGGTGGCCGACGGGCACGGACGGGGAGGCCGCCGTGCCCTGTTCCAGGCCGGTCGAGGCGGGGGGCGGGATCTGGTCGCGGCTGCCCGAGGAGGCGCCCCGGTAGACGGCCGTGAAGGCGAGCGCGACCATGCCGACGCCCATCAGCACGGCGAGCACCCAGGCCACGGGCCGGTGCCAGCGGATCCGCTTGCCGTGGCCGGGTCCGCCGTGGCGGCCGTCGGCGTCGTCCGGGTCGTCGCCGTCGTCCCAGTCCCGGTCCGGGCCGAAGTCGCCGTGGTCGTCGGGGCCGTATCCGTCGGCGTAGTGCTCGCGGCGGGCTTCCGCCTCGGAGGCCTCGTGTCTGGCCTGCGCGGCGGCCAGGAGGCGTTCGACGGCGGTCGGCTCGTGCACCTCGGCCGCCCGGACGAAGGCCTCGTCGAAGACCACGGAGGCGAACTCTTCGTCCGACACCCCGCGGTCGTGGTCGTCGTCGGGCTCCCAGCCGTCAGGGAACGGCGAACCCCCCACGTCCTCCGGCACGGATCCAGAGTAGACCTGGGGGGTCGGTTTGGGCAGACGGTACGGACATTCGTCCGTATGCCGACGGGGCCGGTGTCAGCGGCGTACGTGCCCGTCGCCGGTGACGATGTACTTCGTGCTGGTGAGCTCCGGAAGGCCCATGGGGCCCCGGGCGTGCAGCTTCTGGGTGGAGATGCCGATCTCGGCGCCGAAGCCGAACTGGCCGCCGTCCGTGAAGCGCGTGGAGGCGTTCACGGCGACCGTCGTGGAATCGACCAATTGGGTGAAGCGGCGGGCGGCCTGCTGCGAGGTCGTCACGATGGCCTCGGTGTGACCGGAGGTCCACAGCCGGATGTGCTCGACGGCCTTGTCGAGGGAGTCGACGACGGCGGCGGCGATGTCGTAGGAGAGGTACTCGGTCTCCCAGTCCTCGGGCGTGGCCTCGACCACGGTGGCCCGCGACTCCTTCGCGTACGCCATCACGCGCTCGTCGGCGTGCACGGTGACGCCCGCGTCGGCGAGGGCGTCCAGGGCGCGCGGCAGGAACTCGGCGGCGATGTCCTGGTGGACCAGGAGCGTCTCGGCGGCGTTGCACACGCTGGGCCGCTGCGCCTTGGAGTTGATCAGGATGTCGACGGCCATGTCGAGGTCGGCGTGGGCGTCGACGTAGACGTGGCAGTTGCCGGTGCCGGTCTCGATGACCGGGACGGTGGACTCCTGGACGACGGTGTTGATCAGGGAGGCGCCGCCGCGCGGGATGAGCACGTCGACCAGGCCGCGGGCGCGCATCAGCTCGCGCACGCTGTCGCGGCTCTCGCCGGGCACCAGTTGCACGGCGTCGGCGGGCAGCCCGGCGCCGCCGACGGCGTCCCGCAGGACGCGCACCAGGGCGGTGTTCGACTCGTAGGCGGAGGCGGAGCCGCGCAGCAGGACCGCGTTGCCGGACTTCAGGCACAGGGCGGCGGCGTCGACGGTGACGTTCGGGCGGGCCTCGTAGATGATGCCGACGACGCCGAGCGGGACGCGGACCTGGCGCAGGTCGATGCCGTTGGGCAGGGTGTTGCCGCGGACGACCTCGCCGACCGGGTCGGGCAGTGCGACGACGTCCCGCACGTCGGAGGCGATGGCGCGCACGCGCTCCGGGGTGAGGGTGAGCCGGTCGACGATGGCCTCGCTGGTGCCGGCCTCGCGGGCCTTGGCGACGTCCTTGGCGTTGGCCTCGACAATCTCGCTCGTACGGACTTCGAGGGCGTCCGCGACGGCGAGGAGCGCGTCGTCCTTCTCGGCGCGCGGGAGCGGCGCGAGGGTGGCGGCGGCGGCCTTGGCACGGTAGGCGGCCCGGGTGACCGGGGACATCGAGTCGTACGGCGAGAGCGTGGTCATGAGGGAAGGGTAGTGCGCCGGGCGCGCTGGTTCACCAGGCATCCCAAACCCCGAGACAAGCATCGAATGCTCACAGGAGGGATCAAAAGGGGTGAACGCCCACCGGGGTGGCGGGTGCCGGGCCGTATCCCTCGGCGAGGCGCTGGTGGTAGGTCGCGCGGTCGATGACTTCCAGGCCGACGATCTCCCAGGGCGGCAGGCCCGCGCTCTGGCGGTGCTCGCCCCACAGGCGCAGGGCGACGGCGGCGGCGTCGTGCAGGTCGCGGGCCTCCTCCCAGTACCGGATCTCGGCGTGGTCGCCCGCGTATCTGCTGGTCAGCAGGAAGGGGTGGTCGTGGGCGAGCTGTTCGAGGGAGCGCCGGACCTTCTCGACCGGGGCCTCCTCGCCGGAGACGCTGAGGGTGACGTGCCACAGGCGGGGCAGGTCCTCGGGTTCCGCGTCGACCTGGAAGCGGTCCCCGGCCGCGACGCTCGTCAGGGCCCGCTCCCGGCCGTTCGCGCGGGAGCCCGCGGCACCGCGGGGCGCCGCCACCCCAGGGCGCACTCGTCTCACGACGGCCTCCTTTACGCAAGGGCTCACGCGGTGCACGCGCACCGCGTACGAGCGGAACGTGTCGCCGAGACAAAGTTGAGCAGGCCGCACCGGTCCGCGGGGCGGTTTTACGGAACGTCCACCGAGGAGGGCCGACGTTTCGTCCCATAAGGGGCGCCTCGGCGGAGGCGCCCACGGACGTCCTTACGGGTGCAGGATCACCAGGTCGTCCCTGTGTACGACCTCGCGTTCGTACGCGGCGCCGAGTTCGCGGGCCAGCTCCCGGGTGGAGCGGCCGATCAGCCGGGGGATCTCCCTGGCGTCGAAGTTGACGAGGCCGCGGGCCACCGCCCGCCCGGTGCCGTCCCGCAGCTCGACCGGGTCCCCGGCGCTGAACTCGCCCTCCACGGCGGCGATCCCGGCCGGCAGCAGTGACGTGCGGCGCTCGACGACCGCGCGCACGGCCCCGTCGTCCAGGGTGAGCGAGCCCTGCGGGGTGGAGGCGTGCTGGAGCCACAGCAGCCGGTCGGCGGAGCGCTTGCCGGTGGGGTGGAAGTAGGTGCCGGTGTCGTTGCCCGCGAGGGCGTCGGCGGCACGGACGGCGCTGGTCAGCACGACGGGGATGCCGGCGGCGGCGGCGATCCGGGCGGCCTCGACCTTGGTGACCATGCCGCCGGTGCCGACGCCGGCCCGGCCCGCGCTGCCGATCTCGACGTCCGCCAGGTCCTGCGGGCCCCGCACCTCCGCCAGCCGGGAGGTGCCCGGCCTGCTCGGGTCGCCGTCGTAGACGCCGTCCACGTCGGACAGCAGCACCAGCAGGTCGGCGCGGACGAGGTGGGCGACGAGGGCGGCGAGCCGGTCGTTGTCGCCGAAGCGGATCTCGTCGGTGGCCACGGTGTCGTTCTCGTTGACGATCGGGAAGGCGCCCATGGCGAGCAGCTTGTCGAGGGTGCGGGAGGCGTTGCGGTGGTGGGCGCGGCGGCTCATGTCGTCGGAGGTCAGCAGGACCTGGCCGACGCGGACGCCGTAGCGGGCGAAGGAGGCCGTGTAGCGGGCCACGAGCAGGCCCTGCCCGACGCTGGCGGCGGCCTGCTGGCGGGCGAGGTCCGTGGGCCGGCGCCGCAGCCCGAGCGGGGCGAGCCCGGCGGCGATGGCGCCGGAGGAGACCAGGACGATCTCCCGCTCCCCTCCGCTGCGCACCTTGGCGAGCACGTCCACGAGCGCGTCCACCCGGTCGGCGTCCAGTCCGCCCGACGCGGTGGTCAGCGACGAGGAGCCCACCTTGACGACGATCCTGCGGGCCTCACTCACGTCCTGCCTTGCCCCTGCCACCTTGGCTTCTTTCCCCTCGTGCGCGTTGGTGCCCCGCCCGGCAATCTACGCGAAGGGGGCCGGGCGCCGCGCGGCGGTCCAGCCCCCGGACACACGGCGTGACGTTTCACTCACGGTTCGCACTCCGGCGGCATCCGCAGCGAGCGTCGCGGCGGCACCGGTGACGGCCTCGGTGCACCGCACGGCACGCCGCGTGGTCGGCCGGCCGCTGCGAAGGGCCGTGCGGGGCGGACGCCAGGAGGACGCGGAGGGGCGGAACCCCGCGGCGCGGAGGGGGAGGGGACTGGAACGGGGCCGATACGGGGGCTTAGACTCCGCGACACCTCCCGGACATGTACACGCGCGTGTCGTCCCACAGCCGACCGGCGTTAACCGGGAGCACGTCTCACGACGACCCTGGAGTCTCCTCAGTGCCCCTACCCTCCGCCCTGCGGCGTCCCGGACGCCGCGTTCCGGCAGTGCGCACCTCGCCGGTTCGCGCACCGCGACGACGGCTGCCCAGCGGCCAGACCGTCGCGCAACTGCTCGTCGTGGCGGCCCTCGCCGCCGCCTTCGCCGCGCAGGCCCTGGCCGCCCTGCACCCGCACATACCGCTGCTGCTGGCCGCGACCGTCGCGTCCCTCGCCGTCGAGGGCGTCGTGTACCGCTGGCAGCGCGGCATGCTCACCCTGTTCGCCAAGTCCCACGCGGACGTCACCGTGCGGCACGTGCTGCGCGACCTGCTGCTCGTGGTGGGTCTGCTGCGCCTCGGCGAACAGGACCGGGAGACGGAGTACGCCGTCCTCCTCGTCGGCCTGCTGTCCTTCTACGGGGTGCACTGCGCGATCCAGGCGGTCTCCGTCCTGGTCCGCCGCACCCGCACGCTGCCCGTCGTCACCCGCAACATCGACACCTCGGCGCTGCGCCTGTCCCCCGCGCCGCACCGCCTGCTGCGCCGCCCCGGTGAGCGGCTGCTGCTGTTCGGCCTGCCCGCGACCGCGGGGCTGCTGGTCACCGCCGTGAGCGATGCCACGCGGTACGCGGCCGTCGGTGTCTCGCTGTCCCTGGCGCTCGCCCTGGCGGGCCTGGGCGCCCTGCTGGTGCGGCTGCTGCCGAGCCGCCGTCCGGCGGGCGAGCAGGAGGTGCTCGACTGGTTCGACGCGTGGCTCGCGCAGTACCGGCCGACCGTCGGGCTGTACTTCTCCGGCGGCGCCTCCTCGGCCTACCAGGCGAACATGTGGCTGGAGCCGATCGCCAAGCTGGACGGGCGGCCGGTCATCGTGCTGCGCGAGCGGTTCATGGTGCCGAAGATCGCGGCGACGGACATCCCCGTCGTCTGCCTGCCGAAGGTGGCCACGCTGATGCGCCTGGAGCACTCCACGCTCCAGGTCCTCATCCACCCGTCGAACTCGGGCAAGACCTCGCAGGTGCTGCGCATCCCCACGATCCTGCACACCTTCGTCAACCACGGCGAGAGCGACAAGCTGTCCTCCTGCAACCCGTACGCGAAGGCGTACGACGAGGTGTGGGTGGCCGGTCCCGCGGCGCGCGAGCGGTACGCGCTCGCCGAGGTCGGCGTCGAGGACAAGGACGTCGTGGAGACCGGCCGCCCGCAGCTGGACGCGGTACGGCCGTACGCGGGCCCGCCCACCGGCGCGTACACCACCGTGCTGTACGCGCCGACCTGGGAGGGCTGGGACGGCAACCCCGGCAACACGTCGGTGATCGAGGCCGGCGAGAACCTGGTGCGGGCGCTGCTGGCCGACCCCGGCGTGCGGCTGCTGTACAAGCCGCATCCGCTGACGGGCTCGGTCGACCCGCGGGCGGGCGCCGCCGACCAGCGCATCCGGGAGCTGATCCGGGCGGCGAACCGGGAGCGGACCGGGCCGCGTCCCCCGGCCGGCGCCGCGCTCGAACTGGCGCGCCGCACCGAGGAACTGGAGCGGCTCACCGTGTCCGCGTTCCACCCGGGCGCCGACCAGCTGGAGCGGATGCTGCACCAGTCCGCGCCCGAACCGGGCCGCGCGGACGCCGTGACCCGGGCGACGGCCGCCTGGGAGGAGGCGTACTGGGCGTCGCTGCCCGCGTGGGAGCACCAGATCGTCACCGACGCCCGGCCCGCGCTGTACGCCTGCTTCAACGTCGCCGACCTGCTGATCAGCGACGTCTCCAGCGTGATCAGCGACTTCCTGGCGAGCGGCAAGCCGTACGCGGTGGCGAACACCAGCGGGCTCGGCGAGGACGCCTTCCGCGCGGCCTTCCCGACGGTGGCGGCGGCGACCGTGCTGACGCCGGACGCGGCCGGGGTGCCCCGCCTGCTCGAGACGGTCCGCCGGCCCGAGCTGGACGAGCTGGCCGGGGCGCGTGCCGCGCTGAAGCTGCGGCTGCTCGGCCCGGACGAGCCGTCGTCGCAGGAGCGGTTCAACGCGGCCGTCCAGGCGCTGTGCGCGCGGGCCCTGGCCCACCGGGCGCGCGTGGCGGGGCGCCTGGCGGCGGAGGTGCCCGCTCCGCGGCAGGGTGAGGTCGTGCCGCAGCGGCGGCCGTCCCTCCCGGCCTGAGGACACACCAGCAGGGCCCGGTCCCCGGCGGAAGAACTCGCCGGGGACCGGGCCCTGCTGGTGTGGTGAGCGTGGTCAGCCCGCCGAGAGGTCCGTGTCGCCCGTCGCGGTCACCCGCTGCGCGGGCATCGCGTCGGCCAGCTCGTCCGCATCGGCGGCGGCGATCCGTGACGCCTGGCCGACATTGCGCGCCTCGGCCTTCAGCGCGAGGTTGGCCACGGCGGTGTTGAACTGGACGATGGACTTCGGCTCGTCGGGGCCCAGCAGGTACTGCTTGAGCTCCTTGCGGTCCTCGGCGAGCGTGTCCGCGGCCGGGTCGCGGACGGCGGCGAGCAGCACGTCCAGCTCGGCGGCGCTGTTGGACAGGATCACGGCGGCCCGCACCGCGGTGTTCTGCCGCTTGAACTCCTCGGCACCCAGCCCGGCGGAGTCCGTGACCGCGTACGGCTTGCCGCTGGCAATGAAGTCCGACACCACGCTGGAGATGTCGGAGACCATCGCGTCGGACACGTTGAAGCAGTCGTACAGGCGGGGCTCGGCGCCCGTGATGACGCGGTGCTCCCAGGCGGGGAAGGAACGCCAGTAGGCGTCGTTCCACTCGGCGCGCAGCCGGGCGGCCTCCTCGTGCCGGGCCACGTCCACGATGCCGTCCCGGGTGGCCTCGGCCTCGTCGCCCTTCTCGGCGCCACCGGCCGGCTCGGCGAGGCGGGCCTCGATGCGGGCCAGCTCCGCCCTGGCGGCGTTCTGCGCGGCCGGGTCGGCGGTGAAGCGCGGGTCGGCGGCGCGCTCGGCGGCGGCCTGCGTGACCAGGGCGGTGATCCGCTGGTGGGCGGCCTTGGCGAGCGGGCTGCGGGTGCCGGTGAACGGGTGCGGCTTGTAGAGCACGCGGACCGGCGGGTCGGCGGTCACCAGGCGCCGCACGATGTTCTCGCCGGCCAGCAGGATCGAGGTGTTGCCGGGGTTGTCGTCCCAGCCCTCCCAGGTCGGCGCGTACAGCACGGTCGGGACGGGTCCGGCGGGCGTGCCCTGCCAGGTCCGGATCGGCGCGAGCTGCGGGCGGCCGACCTCCACGATGTCGTCGTCGCGGACGCCGACGTCGGCGATGGCGTAGCGGTCGCGGCCGGCGCGGCCCGCGGTCCACACCTCGTCGTAGACCTTGCTGTACGGGTTGACGCTGGCCAGCTTGTCGCTGTCGCCGTGGCCGATGAAGACGTGCTTCATGGTGGGCACGCGCAGCAGGTGGATGTTCTTGCCGACGTTCGCCGCGTACAGCGCCACCCGCACCGTGGACAGGTCCATGTTCATCAGGTGCACCCCTCCGGGCACGCAGATGACGGGGACCGTGGTGGGCGCGAGGTTGTTCAGTATGGCGCGCTCGCGGAGGATGATCAGCGGCCTGGTGTCCAGCTGCTCCATCGTGTCCAGCCACATGTTGACCTGGTACGCGGAGTCCCGGGAGCCGGAGAAGTACAGCACCGTCTCCGGCCGGTACTCGGCCAGCCAGTCGTCGACCGCGGCGAGGACGGTCTCGGCCCCCGGCGGGATCCGCGTGCCGCGGACGAACGGCACCAGCGCGGCGACGTACGCCACGGCCAGCGCCGTCGTGATGCCGATGCCCAGGAACCCGGGCACGGGCGTCTCCAGCCCCGCGGCGATCACGATGCCGGTCACCGCGAACAGGTCGAGGTGGAGCATCTTCTCGGCGGAGCGGTGCAGCAGCGGGCGCGGCGGGGCGTCCGGGATGCGGATGCGGGAGGCCAGGTCGACGTTGCGGGTGGCGACCGGCATCCGGCGGCGGTTGCGGATCAGCGTGACCAGGGCGCCGTGCGGTGCCTGCAGCCCGTAGAAGGCGATGAAGCACGCTATGGCGCCGTAGTAGATCAGCTCGTCCGCGAGGGACAGCCGGGCCAGCAGCAGGATCAGCAGCAGCTGGCGGATGAGGAAGCGGATCGACAGACCGGCCCGCACCTTGCTGAGGCGGTTGACCAGGTAGCTGCCCTTGCGGTGCAGATAGTGGTCCGCCACGTACGTCACGGCGGCCGCGGCCGCGAAGGCGGGAACGCTCGGAACGAGCGCGGCCAGCATGAGTGCCGGGAAACCCAGCACCATGAGGGCCGCCGCGGCCAGCTCGGCCGCGCTGCCCACGCGGGCGACGCGAATAGCGGTGGATATCACGGAGAACCTGCTCTGAGAGGGGTGCCGGTTGTCAAAGCCGAGAAAGTCCGGAAAAGAACCTGTGAACACTCCAGGAAATTTACGGACTCAGGCCCCTGTGAATGCTCCGCGAACGGGCAGCCACAGAGGCCTGAATATCAGAAGGCTATTTGACGTTGATTATGCCACGCCGTCCTGCCGGTCAAGAACACTGGCCAGGGCCTGCTCGAAGCCGGAGGCCTTGCCCGCCGCCGCCGTCGGGTCCTGCTGACGGACGTCGATCACGTGCCCGGTCAGCTCGGAGAGCAGCACGTCGAGCGAGGTACGGGCGACGGCCTCGGAGGACAGCAGGCTGCCCTGCGGCTCCTGGCCGAAGGCCTTGGTACGCATCGGCGTGGCGGTGCGCTCCGGGTTGACGCAGTTCACCCGCACGCCGTCACCGGCCCATTCGTCCGAGAGCGCCTGGGTGAGGTTCACCATGGCGGCCTTGGTCGAGGAGTACAGGCTGTACTCGGCCCGGCCCCGCGTGTAGCTGCTGGAGGTGTACAGCAGCAGCTGGCCCTTGGTCTCGGCCAGGTACTTGTACGACGAACGGGCGATCTGCACCGGCGCCAGGTAGTTGACCTTCAGCGCCTCCTCGATGGTGGCGTTGTCGGTCTCGGCCAGCTTGCCGATGCGCAGCACGCCCGCGGTGTTGACGACGTAGTCGATGCGCCCGGTCTCGGCGTACGCCTTGGACAGCGCGTCGTCGACCTCCTCCGGGTTCTCCACGTGGGTGCCGGTGGTGGAGCGGCCCAGCGCGTACACCGTGGCGCCGTAGCCCTGGGCGAGCTCGGCGATGTCCTTGCCGATGCCGTAGGAGCCGCCGAAGACGACGACCGTCTTGCCGGTCAGCAGCTCGCGGTAGGCCTCCTCGGAGACCTGCTCGGGCACGGCCGTGGAGGCGAGCTGGAACAGCTTGTCGGCGATGAAGACGTCGACGGGCTGGGTGACCTTCATGTTGTACTCGTCACCCGCGACGACGTGGATCGGCACGTCCGGCAGGTACTTGAGGACGACGGAGCAGTCGTCCGTGGCCTGGAAGTTGGGGTCGCCGGCGGCGACCTCGTAGGCGCGGCGGATCGTGGACAGCTTGAAGGCCTGCGGCGTCTGGCCGCGGCGCAGCCGGGAGCGGTCCGGGATCTCGGTGATGAACTCACCGTCCTCGCCGTGCGTGCGGGTCACGATGATGGTGTCCGCGGACGGGATGGCGACGTCGACGGCCTGGTAGCGGTCGAGCGCGGCGACGCAGTCGTCGATGACGCGCTGCGACAGCAGGGGGCGCACGGCGTCGTGGAAGAGGACGTTGAGGTCCTCGCCCTCGCCGAGGCCCTCGTGCAGCGCCGCGATGGCGCGCTCGGTGGTCTCGTTGCGCGTGGCACCGCCCTCGATGACCCTGGAGACCTTCTTGAACCCGGCCTTGGCGACGATCTTCTCGACGTCCGGCACGTATCCCGGCGCCATCAGTACGATGACGTCGTCGATCGATTCGGCCTTCTCGAAGGTGGTCAGGGTGTGCTCGATGACTGCCTTGCCGGCGATCTTCAGCAGCTGCTTGGGAATCGACAGACCCACGCGCTGACCGGTACCGCCGGCCAGGATCACTGCGGTGGTACGGGGCTTGGCTATGAGCTGGGACACAGGTGACCTACCTTGGGGCGACTGGGAACCCTGGAATGGTCCCACTTGTGGTTACCGCAGTGCAAGGTGAGCGCCCTTCGCCGCAAATGTGCGCGCAACCTGTCATTCACCTTGCACTTCTGATGATGGCGGGTATTTCCCGTGATCGAGCACAGCCACCGCCGACAGTTGCTGTGAGTAACTCCACAGGAGTACGGCGTCACCTTGGGTGACGCCGTGTCCGCGCACGGATTCCGGTCAACCGTACGCGTCTTCGCGGAGGTCGCTCGCCACCCCGGGTTCCCGGGGCGGGGAACGGAGGAGCCCGGGACCGGTGATGCGGTCCCGGGCTCCTGTCGCGCCGCGGTGTCAGGCGAGTTCCACGCCGCGCCGCCCGGCCTCGACGCGCAGGCGGGCGCGGGTGCGCGCGGTGGCCCGCGGCGCGCGGACCGTGTCGACCACGCGGACCTGCGCGTCGATGCCGTCGCGGCGGATGTCGAACAGGTGGTAGCCGCGGTGGGCGTCGAGCAGCTTCCAGTGCGGGTTGTCCGCCCGGCGCGGGTCCCACTGCGCGCGGAAGGCGGCCTGGTCCTGGTCGCCGTTGCTGGAGATGGAGGTGCCGACGAACTCGGCGCCCACGACCGCGGAGTCCGGGTCCGCGTAGTCCGCCTTCAGGTCGCTGACCATCGTCAGGTGGCGGTCGCCGGAGAGCACCACCGGGTTGCCCACCCTCGCGAAGTGCCGCATGAAGGCGTTGCGTTCGGCCTGGTAGCCGTCCCAGGCGTCGTAGTACCAGAGCTTGCCCTCGCCGACCTTCAGGTCGGTCTCGGCCATCATGATCTGCGAGGCGATCAGGTTCCAGCGGGCGGGCGAGCGGTACAGCCCTTCCAGCAGCCACCGCTTCTGTTCGGCGCCGAGCATCGTCAGCCCCGGGTCCTGGGCGCCGGCCTGGCTGGTGGCCTGGTCGCTGCGGTACTGGCGGGTGTCCAGCACGTTGAGCCGGGCCAGCCGGCCGAAGTCCAGGCGGCGGTGCATCCGGATGTGCGGGCCGTTCGGGACGGCCGTGGCGCGGACCGGCATGTGCTCGTAGAACGCCTGGTAGGCGGCGGTCAGCCGGGCCACGAACGCGTCGTGCGGCTGCTTGGCCGGGTCCTGCGGGATGTCGCCGGCGAAGTCGTTGTCGACCTCGTGGTCGTCGAAGGTGACCACGAACGGGGCGTTCGCGTGCATCGCCGCGAGGTCCGGGTCGCTGCGGTACTGGGCGTACCGGTTGCGGTACTGGGTCAGGCTGTACGGCTCGCCGGTCCCCTCGTGGCGGCGGACGCCGGTCGCCGACGGCGTGGACTCGTAGATGTAGTCGCCGACGAACACCACGACGTCCGGGTCCTGGTCCAGCATGTCGGCGTACGGCGTGAACCAGCCGTGCTGCCAGTTCTGGCAGGACGCGAGCGCCAGGCGCAGCGGCCCGCCCGTGTGGAAGCGGTGCGGCGCGGTGCGGGTGCGGCCGGTCCGCGAGAGCTGCCCGCCGGCGCGGAAGCGGTACCAGTACGTGCGGTCCGCGCGCAGCCCGCGTACGTCCACGTGCACGCTGTGCCCGTACTCGGGCCGGGCCTGGGCGGTGCCGCTGCGGACCACCTTCTTGAAGCGGGCGTCCTCGGCGACCTGCCACTCCACTGCCACCGCACGGCCGGGCATGCCGCCGCCGTTCAGCGGGTCGGGGGCGAGCCGCGTCCACAGCACGACGCCGTCGGGCAGCGGGTCGCCGGACGCGACGCCGAGGCTGAACACGCCGTCGGGCAGCGGGGTCCCGGCCGCCCGGGCGGTGTTCGGCAGCCACAGCTGGGCGGAGGCGGCGGCGCCGAGGGCGGCGGCACCGGCGGTCAGAAAGCGGCGTCGGTCGGGCGATACTGCGCCGGTCATCGGCGAACTCCCTTGCCTCGCGGACCTCTTGGGCACCCCACGAGGTCACGCGGCCGGGCGGTCCACCCGCTGAACGAAGCGGTTCGCGTGCATGACAAATTGGCAGACAAGAGAGAACCCGTTGCGGCGGGGAAACGACGCGACGAACGCGACGTGGCCGCAACGGGTCCACAGGACCGTCAGCCGACGGACACGGGCCGTGCCTGCGCGACGGGGATCATCGTGCCGCCCGGTACGAGTCACCGGGGGACGAGGGGTTGCACCGGGGTGTGCCGGAAGCTTCCCCGCAGTTCACTCCGGGCCTCACCGTTGGCCCCGTCCTCATCGCCGGCCCAAGCCCGCCGTCCAGCCGGGCCCCCGCCGCCGGCCGGGCTCCCGCCGTCAGCCCCGGTCCCTGCCGCGGGCCGCGGTCAGAACGGCTCGAAGCCGTCGAACTCGCGGTCCGCCTCGTCCCGTTCCGCCTGCCGGTCGCGGCGCCGCTGCGCCGCGGGCCGGGCCGCGTCCAGCCGGTGGTCCTCGCCGCGCCGGCCGAGCATCTCGGCACCGGCCATGACGGTCGGCTCCCAGTCGAAGACGACCGCGTTGTCCTCGGGGCCGATGGCCACGCCGTCGCCGGACCGGGCACCGGCCTTGAGCAGCTCGTCCTCGACGCCGAGCCGGTTGAGCCGGTCGGCGAGGTAGCCGACGGCCTCGTCGTTGTTGAAGTCCGTCTGGCGCACCCACCGCTCGGGCTTTTCGCCGCGCACCCGGAACAGCCCGTCCTCCTCGCGGGTCACCGTGAAGCCGGTGTCGTCCACGGCCTTGGGCCGGATCACGATCCGCGTCGCCTCTTCCTTCGGCTTCGCGGCACGCGCCACGGCCACCAGCTCGGCGAGCGCGAACGACAGCTCCCGGAGCCCGATGTGGGCCACGGCCGACACCTCGAAGACGCGGTAGCCGCGGGCCTCCAGGTCGGGCCGCACCATCTCGGCGAGGTCCTTGCCGTCCGGCACGTCGATCTTGTTCAGCACGACGAGGCGCGGCCGGTTGTCGAGACCGCCGTACTGCCGCAGCTCCTCCTCGATGACGTCGAGGTCGGAGAGCGGGTCGCGGTCGGACTCCAGGGTGGCGGTGTCCAGCACGTGCACCAGCACGCTGCACCGCTCCACGTGCCGCAGGAACTCCAGGCCCAGGCCCTTGCCCTGGCTGGCGCCCGGGATCAGTCCCGGCACGTCGGCGATGGTGAAGACGGTCGAGCCGGCCGTCACCACGCCGAGGTTCGGCACGAGCGTCGTGAAGGGGTAGTCGGCGATCTTCGGCTTGGCGGCGCTCAGCACCGAGATCAGCGAGGACTTGCCGGCGCTCGGGTAGCCGACCAGGGCCACGTCCGCGACGGTCTTCAGCTCCAGCACGATGTCCTGGAGATCACCGGGCTCGCCGAGCAGCGCGAAGCCGGGCGCCTTGCGGCGCGCGGAGGCCAGCGCGGCGTTGCCGAGCCCGCCCCGGCCGCCCTGCGCGGCGACGTACGAGGTGCCGTGGCCGACGAGGTCGGCGAGGACGTTGCCCGCCTTGTCGAGGACGACCGTCCCGTCCGGCACCGGCAGGATCAGGTCCTGGCCGTCCTTGCCGGACCGGTTGCCGCCCTCGCCGGGCTTGCCGTTGGTGGCCTTGCGGTGCGGCGAGTGGTGGTAGTCCAGCAGCGTCGTGACGGACTGGTCGACGGTGAGGATCACGTCGCCGCCCCGGCCGCCGTTGCCGCCGTCCGGGCCGCCGAGCGGCTTGAACTTCTCACGGTGGACGGAGGCACAGCCGTGGCCCCCGCTACCCGCGGCGACATGGAGCTCGACGCGGTCCACGAAGGTGGTCATGGGATGTGCCTCCAGTTACATACGCGAAAGTCTTGAGTGCTCTGCCGGTGAGAAGCACGTTGGGAGAAACACGCGAAAGGCGGACCCGCTTCCCCAGGGGGAAGTGAGGTCCGCCTCGCGAAAGCTGTCCGGTCAGGCGACCGGAACGATGTTCACGACCTTGCGGCCACGGCTGGTGCCGAACTCCACCGCACCGGCCTGCAGCGCGAACAGCGTGTCGTCGCCGCCACGGCCGACGCCCGCACCCGGGTGGAAGTGGGTGCCGCGCTGACGGACCAGGATCTCGCCCGCGTTGACGACCTGACCGCCGAAGCGCTTCACGCCGAGGCGCTGAGCGTTGGAGTCACGACCGTTACGGGTGGACGATGCGCCCTTCTTGTGTGCCATCTCTCCTCAGTCCCTTACTTCGCAGCCGCGGGGATCTCAGTGACCTTGATCGCCGTGTACTGCTGGCGGTGGCCCTGACGACGGCGGTAGCCGGTCTTGTTCTTGTAGCGCAGAATGTCGATCTTCTGGCCCTTGTGGTGGTCCACGACCTCGGCCTGGACCTTGATGCCGGCCAGCACCCACGGGTCGCTGGTCACAGCGTCGCCGTCGACAACGAGCAGGGTCGAGAGCTCGACCGTGTCGCCAACCTTGGCAGTGGAAATCTTGTCAACCTCAACGATGTCGCCGACAGCAACCTTGTGCTGGCGACCACCGCTGCGCACGATGGCGTACACGCGGATCTCACTCTCTCGCTCGGGAACGGCACCCCCGCAGTCCAGCCGCCCGGCAGCGGACGGCCTCTCCCGGCCAACCGTGTGGACCGGGAGGAAGAGGTTTACGGGGATGTGGCGCACCTATGGACACGCCGACGGTCAAGGTTACGGTGACCGGCCTTGACGGGTCAAACCGGGCCCCCGATGCCGGAGAGCGCGGGACCCCGTGCCGATCGGGGTCCCGCGCTCTCGCCGGTACGGCGGAGGGCCGGGCGGGTCAGTCCTCCGTGGACGCCGTGACCGAGGACGGCGCCTGCTGGGCCGCCGCCGCGGTCTTCTTCGACGTCGTCTTCTTGGCGGCCGACTTGGTGGTCTTCGCCGCCGCCTTCTTGGCCGTCGTCTTCTTCGCGGCCGTCTTCTTGGCCGCCGCGGTCTTCTTGGTCGCGGCCTTCTTCGCCGTCGCCTTCTTCGCCACCTTGCGGGCCGTCTTCTTGGCCGGGGCGGCCTCGTCGCCACCCTCACCCCCGGTGACGGTTTCCGCGTCGGCCCCGGCGGGCGTCTCCGCCGGCGCCGGCGTCGACGGGAGGACCACGACGGCCGCCTCCTCGGACGCGGTGGGCGTCGTGGGCTTGCGCACGGCACGGCGCCTCGGGCGGGCCGGGGCGGCGCTCTCGGCGGGCGCCTCGGCCTGCGGGGCGGCGACCGGCTCCTCGGTCCGCGGTTCGGGCGCCGGGGCCGGCTCGGACACCGTCATCACGGCGGCCTCGGCACCGGGGGGCGAACCGGCCGGCGCGGTGGCCTTGCGGGTCGCGCGACGCCGCGTACGGCCCTGGGGCGCGGCCTCGTCGGCGGGCCGGGCCCCGGGCTGCGGGGCGCCGGAGACGGCGTCCTCGACGGCCGCGGGCTCGGCCAGCGCCTCGGCGGCCGACTCCGGCTGCACCGGACGCTCGGCCTCCTCCTCGGCGGTCACGTCCTGAGCGGTCGGCACCTCCTGGGCCACGGGAGCCTCGGTCCGGGCCTGCTCGGGCTTGGCCTGCTCCGTCCGGGCCTGCTCGTGCCCGGCCGTCTCGCCGCGCGGTGCGCCCGCCGGGGCGGACGCCCTGCGGCGCGAGCGGCCCCGCCCGGCCGCGGCCTCCGCCTCGGCGACGCTGCTGTACAGCTCCTCGTCCGGCGCGAAGGCGGGCTCGGGCAGCGCCACCGGCTCGGCGGCCTCGGCGACGACCTCGGCCTCGCTCTCCGCCTCCTCCTCGGCGGTCTCGACGGCGACGGCCGCCTCGTGCTCGTGCGGCTGGTCGGCACCGGCCCGCGAACGCTTCTTGCGCTTGCCGCCGCCCCCGGCCGCGGCCGGCTGGTCCAGGTGGACGATGACACCGCGGCCGTTGCAGTGCACGCAGGTCTCGGAGAACGACTCCAGCAGCCCCTGGCCGACCCGCTTGCGGGTCATCTGCACCAGGCCCAGCGAGGTCACCTCGGCGACCTGGTGCTTCGTACGGTCCCGGCCCAGGCACTCCAGCAGGCGGCGCAGCACCAGGTCCCGGTTGGACTCCAGCACCATGTCGATGAAGTCGATGACGATGATGCCGCCGAGGTCGCGCAGCCGCAGCTGGCGCACGATCTCCTCGGCCGCCTCCAGGTTGTTCCTGGTGACCGTCTCCTCGAGGTTGCCGCCCTGGCCGGTGAACTTGCCGGTGTTGACGTCGATGACGACCATCGCCTCGGTCCGGTCGATCACCAGCGAACCGCCGCTGGGCAGCCAGACCTTGCGGTCCAGCGCCTTGGCGAGCTGCTCGTCGATCCGGTACGTGGCGAAGACGTCGACCTCGGAGGTCCACTTCGACAGCCGGTCGGCCAGGTCGGGCGCGACGTGCGACACGTACCCGTGGATGGTCGACCAGGCCTCGTCGCCGCTGACGACGACCTTGGAGAAGTCCTCGTTGAAGATGTCGCGGACGACCCGGACGGTCATGTCCGGCTCGCCGTACAGCAGCGTCGGGGCGTTGCCGCTCTTGGCCTTCTTCTGGATGTCCTCCCACTGCGCCTGCAGACGCTCGACGTCCCGGCGCAGCTCGTCCTCGCTGGCGCCCTCGGCGGCGGTGCGCACGATGACGCCCGCGTCCTCGGGGACGATCTTCTTGAGGATCGTCTTCAGGCGGGCCCGCTCGGTGTCCGGCAGCTTGCGGCTGATGCCGGTCATCGAGCCCTCGGGCACGTACACGAGGTAGCGGCCCGGCAGCGAGACCTGGCTGGTGAGGCGGGCGCCCTTGTGGCCGATCGGGTCCTTCGTGACCTGCACGAGGACGGACTGGCCGGACTTCAGGGCGGACTCGATGCGGCGCGGCCCGTTGGCCATGCCGAGCGCCTCGAAGTTGACCTCACCGGCGTACAGGACGGCGTTGCGGCCCTTGCCGATGTCGATGAAGGCGGCCTCCATCGACGGCAGGACGTTCTGCACCTTGCCGAGGTAGACGTTGCCGACGTACGACGTCGACTGCTCCTTGTTGACGTAGTGCTCGACGAGCACGTTGTCCTCGAGGACGCCGATCTGGGTGCGGTCGCCGTGCTGCCGGACGACCATCACGCGCTCGACGGCCTCGCGCCGGGCCAGGAACTCGGCCTCGGTGATGATCGGCACGCGGCGGCGGCCCTGCTCGCGGCCCTCGCGGCGGCGCTGCTTCTTCGCCTCCAGGCGCGTGGAGCCCTTGATGGACTGCACCTCGTCGGACGGCTCGGCGGCCTTGCGGGGCTCGCGGACCTTGACGACGGTGCGCTCGGGGTCGTCCGGGGTCGGCTCGACGTCCGTACCGGTGTCACCGGCGCGGCGACGACGACGACGGCGGCGACGGCTGCTGCTGGAACCGGCGCCATGGTCGTCGCGGCCCCCGTAGGAGTCGGCGTCGGAGGGATCCTCGGCGTCCTCCTCGGCCTGCTCGGCGGTGTCCTCGGCGTCCTGCGCGGCCTGCTCGGCGGCGGTCTCCTCGGCGTCCGCGGAGTCGCCGGGCTCGGACGGCTCGCTGTCGGCGGCCTCGCCCCGGCGACGGCGACGGCCGCCCCGGCGACGGCGGCGGCGCGAGCCGGTCTCCTCCAAGTCGTCGCCGTCGGCGTGGTCCTCGGCCGCGTCCTCGGCCTCGTCGGACTCGTCCTCGGCGGCGGGCGTCTCGGCGACCCGGCTCTCGGCGGCCCGGCTCTCGGCCCGGCTGTCGGTCTCGTCGGAGGCGGCGCCGCGGCGGCGACGCCGGCGGCGGGACGCGGCGGGCTGCTCCTCCTGGAACGCCTCGGCCTCGTCGTCGGTCTCCTCGGGCTCCTCGGTCACGGCGGTCTCGGCGGCGGCTTCGGCCGCGGCGCGCTCGGGCGTCTGGAACCTGGGCTCGGTGAACATCGGCGGCTGGAACACGGCGACCGCGGGACGCGCCGGGCGACGCGGCGACCCGGCCTCGTCGGACTCCGACGCGGACTCCGGTGCGGGTGCCGATGCCGGTGCCGGCGCGGTGGGCTCGGGCTGCGGCGCGGCGAAACCGGCGGCGGCCTTGCGGACGACGCGACGACGGCGACGCGGGGCGGGCTCCTCGGAAGCGGCGGGGGCCTCGACGGCCGGGGTCTCGGCGGCGGGGGTCTCGACGGTGGGCGCCTGCTGCGCCTCGGCCGGGACGTCCTCGGCGGCGGGCTCGACGGCTGCGGTCTCGACGGCCTCGGCCTTGGCGGCCCTGCTGCCACGGCCGGACCGCCGGGTCCGCTCGCCCTTCTCGCCCTTCTCACCCTTCGCGGCCCGGCCGGACTTCACGGCCTTGCCGGTCTCTTCGCCGTCGGCCGCTCCCGCCGTGCCGCCGGCCGCTTCGGCCGTGCGGTCGGTCGCCGCAGCCGTGCTGCCGGTTGCGTCGGCCGTGCGGTCCGTCGCTTCGGTCGTGCTGCCGTCACCAGAGGTCACCGGCGCCTCCGTGCTCTCGGGCGCCCCGGCGGGCGCGGACACCCGGCGCGTGGCACGGCGCCGGGTGCGGCGCGGGGCCGCCTCTTCGGCAGTCTCCTCGACCTTCCCGGCGCTGTCGGCGATCTGGTCGGCGGCCGGTGCCGCGGGCGCGCTCGCCTCGGCGGGGGGCGCGGCGGACACCGCCGGTACGACGGTTTCGGCGGCCTCGGCCGCGGCCGGGGACCCGGCGGGGGCGGAGGCACGGCGCACGGCGCGGCGGCGCGGACGGCCGCTGGGCGCGGCCTCGGCGGCTTCGGCCACCCGGGCCGTCCCGGCGGCCCCGGGAGTCTCCCCGGAGGCCTCGCCGGCGGTCGCCGTCTCTTCCTCGGCTGCCGGGTTCTCCCCGGCCGGAGCGGCATCGGCGCTCGCGGTGAGGTCGGCGGCCGGTATGGCCGGCGTGACGGTCTCCGCCGGGGTGTCGGTGGTGGTGGCGGGCGGGCCCGCCGGGCGGGACGCGGCACGGCGCCGACGGCGCGGCGGCAGGTTGTCGCTGGGTGTGTTGTTGGGTTCGGAACCCTCGGTGGGTTCGGTCGGCTCGAGCATGCGGGCGTTTCTCCCGTCAGGCTCCCGGGCGCCGCGCCTGGTCCGGCGAATGCCGGTGACGTCCGCGGCTCGCGCGATGCGCGTGTGCCGCCGTCCGGGGCGCGGGCGCCACTCGGGAGCTCTCTGTGTCCTGTCTCGCCGGTTCCGTACGCCGAATGCGCACGGCCTGGCGAAAGTCTTCTGGTCGGTGCGCTGCCCGACCCAGGTGGCTCCCGAGTTCGAGGGCGGCGCTTTCGACGTCCGTCCCTACGCGGAACCTTCCGGCATCGGCGCCGTCGCGGTGGCAGTGGCGGCGGCCTCGTGGGGCTCGGTCGCAGCTGCCTCGCGGTCGGGCGCGAGCGGGTCGGTCACCGTGCCGGTCTCTTCATCGAACAGCCCCTGCGCCAGCCTGGTCACCGCTGCGGGGACCGGCGGCGCCAGGTCGGCCACGGCGCGGAGACCGGACAGGACGTCGTCGGGTCGAACGGCAGGCGTCACGTGCCGAACAACCAGCCGCAGTATCGCACAGGGCCGGTCACTCGGCCTATCAGCCGGGGAACTGTGCGTTTCCACGCTTTCCAGGCTCGCGACCGCGGACCTGGCGTCGAAGGTGCGGACGCCGTTCTTGGTCAGGCGCTGCACCTCGACGGTCTCGGCGCTGTTGAACGCCTCGACCGCGCGGCCGGCGTCGGCCGGGGCCACGCCGTCCAGCCGCAGCTCCCACACGGAGGCCGTCAGCCGGTCGGCGAGGCCGGAGGTCCGGGCCTCGACCGCCTCGATGACGTCGAGCCCGGCGGGCAGCGACTCGTCGAGGAGAACGCGCAGTTTCTCCGGATCACGCGGCTCGGTGAGCGCGATCTCCAGGTACTCCGCCTCACTGCCCGTGCCGGTGGGTGCGGCATTGGCGTACGACACCTTCGGGTGCGGCGTGAACCCCGCCGAGTACGCCATCGGCACCTCGGCGCGGCGCAGCGCACGCTCGAAGGCGCGCTGGAAGTCGCGGTGGCTGGTGAACCGGAGGCGGCCGCGCTTGGTGTAGCGCAGTCGGATGCGCTGCACCGCGGGTGCGGGCGGCGGGCCTTCGGGCTGTCGCTTGCCCAGTGTCGTTCAGTCCTTCGTGAGAGCGGTCGTACGTCTACCAAGAGTACGTGTGCCGGGCCCGGACGGTTCCCGCCGGTCCACCGTCCGGGGTCGTCCCCGACGCGCCTCATATGCTGAACACCAGTCGAAAAAATGAATTCCTGCGCGCAGAGATTAAACACGGAATCTCTTTTTGAATGAAATTTCCCAGCCGACTGTTCACTCGATCGCCGCGCATCCAAGTGAAAGTCGTGACGTTAGTGCGTATATGACGAAGCCAAGCCCATCTGGGCCGACCGGTGCCATCACCTGCACAAACCTCGTTTCTGTCGAATTGCAACGGCATGAATGACGAACGCTTCGATCACTGGTCCACCGGCGTCCACACGGAGCCCTTGGATTCGTCGCTCCCGCCCTGGGACCCCGCCGAGGAGCTGGCTTGTCTGCTCCAGGAGGCCCACAACGACGAGTACCGCGCGGCCGTGCCGCAACCCCGCCAGGAGGAGCCGGTCACCGCTCCCCCGGTGGGCAGCCCGATGCGGAACCTGCACGACATGACGGCGGAGTTGCCACCCGTGCGCAGGACCCGGCGGGGCCATCGCAAGCTCAGCGAGAGACACCGCCCGGACGCCGTGCGAGTCGCCAGTTACGTCCTCGCGGCGCTGGCCGCCGTCACCGTCTCCATGGTCAGCGTCTTCAGCGGTGTCGTCACCTACCAGCCGCTGCTCCTCGTCACCACGGCGCACCACACCGGCACGTCGTCCGCCTGGTGGCCCATGCTGGTGTACGGGCCCTGGATGGCGGGGTCGCTGTCCGTCCTCCGCGCCGCGCTGCACCAGCGCCGCGCCGTGCACTCGTGGTTCGTCGTCCTGCTGTTCTCCTCGGTCGCGGTACTGCTCTGCGTCGTCCAGGCGCCCCGCACGATCGCCGACACGGCCGCCGCCGCACTGCCGGGGGTCGCCGCCCTGACGTGCTTCCAGCAGCTCGTCCGCCAGATCACCCTGACCCGGCCGCCCCGGCGGACCGTACCGCGCCACCGCCAGCGTCCCGCGGAGCACCCGGCGACCCCGAAACCGGCCGGCGACGGGCAGCGCTGACCGCCCGCCGCCCGGCCCGCACCGGCCCCACGAGACGACGAAGGCCCCTCCCGGAGGAGGGGCCTCGTCTCGTCCACGGCCCTGTCAGTGCGTATGGCCGGTGCCCGCGGGCTTCTTCACCGTGAGCGGCAGCAGCTTCTTGCCCGTGGGGCCGATCTGGATGTGCGTGTCCATCTGCGGACACACCCCGCAGTCGAAGCACGGGGTCCAGCGGCAGTCCTCGACCTCCGTCTCGTCGAGGGCGTCCTGCCAGTCCTCCCAGAGCCAGTCCTTGTCGAGGCCCGAGTCGAGGTGGTCCCAGGGCAGGACCTCCTCGTAGCCGCGCTCGCGGGTGGTGTACCAGTCGACGTCCACGCCGTAGGGGGCCAGGGCCTTCGCCGCGCACCTCATCCAGCGGTCGTAGGAGAAGTGCTCGCGCCAACCGTCGAAACGGCCGCCGTCCTCGTAGACCGCGCGGATGACCGCGCCGACGCGGCGGTCGCCGCGGGACAGCAGGCCCTCGACGATGCCGGGCTTGCCGTCGTGGTAGCGGAAGCCGATGGAGCGGCCGTACCTCTTGTCGGCGCGGATCTTGTCGCGGAGCCTGGTGAGACGGGCGTCCGTCTCCTCCGCGCTCAGCTGCGGCGCCCACTGGAACGGCGTGTGCGGCTTGGGGACGAACCCGCCGATCGACACCGTGCAGCGGATGTCGTTCGAGCCGGAGACCTCGCGGCCCTTCTGGATGACGCGGGTCGCCATGTCGGCGATCTGCAGGACGTCGTCGTCGGTCTCCGTCGGCAGGCCGCACATGAAGTACAGCTTCACCTGGCGCCAGCCGTTGCCGTAGGCCGTGGCGACGGTCCTGATCAGGTCCTCCTCCGAGACCATCTTGTTGATGACCTTGCGGATGCGTTCCGAGCCGCCCTCGGGAGCGAAGGTGAGGCCCGAGCGGCGGCCGTTGCGCGTGAGCTCGTTCGCCAGGTCGATGTTGAAGGCGTCGACACGGGTGGACGGCAGCGACAGGCCGATCTTGTCCTCCTCGTAGCGGTCCGCGAGGCCCTTGGCGATGTCGCCGATCTCGCTGTGGTCCGCCGAGGACAGGGACAGCAGGCCGACCTCCTCGAAGCCCGTCGCCTTCAGGCCCTTCTCGACCATGTCGCCGATGCCCGTGATGGAACGCTCACGGACCGGGCGGGTGATCATGCCGGCCTGGCAGAAGCGGCAACCGCGCGTGCAGCCGCGGAAGATTTCCACCGACATGCGCTCGTGGACGGTCTCGGCGAGCGGGACCAGCGGCTGCTTGGGGTAGGGCCACTCGTCCAGGTCCATGACCGTGTGCTTCGAGACGCGCCACGGGACGCCCGAGCGGTTCGGGACGACGCGGGCGATACGGCCGTCCGGGAGGTACTCGACGTCGTAGAAGCGCGGGACGTATACCCCGCCGGTCCTCGCCAGGCGGAAGAGGAGTTCCTCGCGGCCACCGGGGCGGCCCTCGGCCTTCCAGGCGCGGACGATCGCCGTGATCTCCAGCACCGCCTGCTCGCCGTCGCCGATCACGGCGCAGTCGAGGAAGTCGGCGATGGGCTCGGGATTGAACGCCGCGTGCCCGCCGGCCACGACGATCGGGTCGTCGAGGCCGCGGTCCCGGGCCTCCAGCGGGATGTCCGCGAGGTCCAGGGCGGCCAGCATGTTGGTGTAGCCCAGCTCTGTGGAGAAGGACAGGCCGAACACGTCGAAGGCCTTCACCGGGCGGTGGCTGTCGACGGTGAACTGCGGGACCCGGTGCTCGCGCATCAGCTCCTCGAGGTCCGGCCAGACGCTGTAGGTGCGCTCGGCGAGGACGCCCTCCTGCTCGTTCAGCACCTCGTAGAGGATCATGACGCCCTGGTTGGGCAGGCCGACCTCGTACGCGTCGGGGTACATCAGTGCCCAGCGGACGTCGCAGGAGTCCCAGTCCTTGACCGTGGAGTTGAGCTCTCCGCCGACGTACTGGATCGGCTTCTGCACATGCGGGAGCAGAGCTTCGAGCTGCGGAAACACAGACGGCACAGACTCGGCGGCTTCGGCAGGCATCTCACGGAACCTTCGTGTGCTGGCTGGAGGTCCCCCCGGCCGGAGGCTGGGGGCGGGTGACCATCCAGACTAACCCGGCCGGAGCAGTCCCCCGCACGCGCGCGTGCCTCCAGCTGTCCCCGCACGCGCGCGTACCGGCACAGCGTCGGGCACGCCGCGTCACACGTCCACGGCCCCGGGGACCGCCCTCAGGCCGACATCGGCCGTTGCACTCTGATCGACTGCAGCAGCCCCACCGCCATCCACACCGCGAACATCGCGGAACCGCCGTACGACACGAACGGCAGCGGCAGGCCGGTGACCGGCATGATGCCGAGGGTCATGCCGATGTTCTCGAAGGTCTGGAAGGCGAACCAGGCGACGATCCCGGCGGCGACGACCGTGCCGTACAGGTCGGTGGTCTCCCGGGCGATGCGGCAGGCCCGCCACAGGACGATGCCGAGCAGCAGGATGATGAAGCCGCCGCCCACGAAGCCCAGTTCCTCCCCCGCCACCGTGAACACGAAGTCCGTCTGCTGCTCGGGCACGAACTGTCCGGTGGTCTGGGAACCCTCGAACAGGCCGGAGCCGGTGAGTCCGCCGGAGCCGATGGCGATGCGGGCCTGGTTGGTGTTGTAGCCGACGCCCGCCGGGTCGAGGTCGGGGTTGGCGAACGCGGCGAACCGGTTGATCTGGTAGTCGTCGAGGACGCCGAGCTGCCAGACGGCCAGCGCGCCGACGGTGCCGGCGCCGATCAGCCCGAACACCCAGCGGTTGGACGCGCCGGAGGCCAGCAGCACGCCGAGCACGATGATGACCATCACCATGACCGACCCGAGGTCGGGCATGAGCATCACGATGAGCATCGGCACGGCGGCCAGGCCCAGCGCCTGGAGCACGGTCCGGTGGTCGGGGTGCTGCCGGTCGCCCGCGTCGACGCGGGTCGCCAGCAGCATCGCCATGCCGAGGATGATCGTGAGCTTCACGAACTCCGACGGCTGGAGCGAGAAGCCGCCGCCGAGGACGATCCAGGAGTGCGCGCCGTTGACGGTGGAGCCGAGCGGCGTGAGCACCAGCAGGATCAGCAGCAGGGAGGCGCCGTACAGCATCGGCACGGCGGTGCGCAGCGCGCGGTGGCCGAGCCAGACGATGCCGGCCATCATGGCGAGCCCGATGCCGGTGTTCATGATGTGCCGGACCAGGAAGTAGTACGGGTCGCCCTGGTTGATGTCGGTGCGGTTGCGGGTCGCGGAGAAGACCAGGACCGAGCCGATCACGGACAGCGTGACCGACGCGAGGAGCAGCGGCCAGTCGAGCCGCCGCGCCGCCGAGTCGCGGGCGAACAGGCGCGTCCAGCCCGCGCGCTTGGGGCCGTAGCCGGAGACCTGGAAGCTGTTGACGCCGGTCATGGTCGGGCCCTCCGGCTTCCCTTCGCCCCGCCGTTACTGGTGAGCCTGCCGCTGTTGGTGAGCCTGCCGCACGCCTGCGGCCCGCCGCTTCCCCTCGTCCCGCCGCGCCTGCGCGGGCGCCTGCGGGTGTCCTGGTTGCCCCCGGTCTGCGGCGGGGCGGTCCCGGCGGGCTGCTGCTGTCCGTCGGGCGTGGTGGTGCCGGACTCGCCGGCCTTCTCCTTCTTCAGGGGCGCGGCCGGGTCGGCGGGGAGCTTCGGGGCGGCGATGGTGCCGTCCGTCCTGACCTTCGGCAGGCTCTTCTGCGGGGCCGGCAGCAGGGCCTTCTTCGGGTTGATGTCGCCGTCCTCGGAGACGCCGTACAGCGCGTTGTAGATCTTGCGGACGGCGGGGCCCGAGGCGCCGGAGCCCGTACCACCCTGGGAGATGGTCATGACGACCGTGTAGTCCTCGGTGTACGTGGCGAACCACGAGGTCGTCTGCTTGCCGTAGACCTCGGCGGTACCCGTCTTGGCGTGCATCGGGATCTTGTCCTGCGGCCAGCCCTCGAACCGCCAGGCGGCCGTACCGCGCGTGGCGACTCCCTCGAGGGCATCGTCTATCTCGTCGCGGGTCTTCTGCGTCATCGGCAGCCTGCTGGCCGCCTTGGGCTGGATCTCCGTGACGGTCCTGCCGTCGGCGCTGATGACGGCCTTGCCGACGGTGGGCCGGTAGACGGTGCCGCCGTTGGAGATGGCGCCGTAGATGCTGGCCATCTGGATGGGCGTGACGAGGGTGTCGCCCTGGCCGATGGAGTAGTTGACGGAGTCACCGGCGCGCATGCGGTTGCCCTCGAGGCAGTTCTCGTAGGCGATCTTCTCGGCGTAGCTGCCGTTCTTCTTGCCGGTCCGGCACCAGGCGTCCTTGTTGGCCTTCCAGTAGTCCAGCTTCCACTGGCGGTCGGGGACGCGGCCGGTGACCTCGTTGGGGAGGTCGATGCCGGTCTCCTTGCCGAGGCCGAACTGGTGGGCGGTCTTGTAGAACCAGTCGTTGGGCTTCTTCTTCGGCTTGGTGCCGCCGTCGCGCTTCCACTCCTCGTGGGCGAGCCGGTAGAAGACGGTGTCGCAGGACACCTCCAGGGCGCGGCCGAGGCTGATCGCGCCGTACCCCTTGGACTCGAAGTTCTTGAAGACCTGTCCGCCGATGGAGTAGCTGCTGGAGCACTCGTAGGGGCCGTTGAAGGAGTAGCCGGCGTTGACCGCGGCGGCGGTCGGGATCACCTTGAAGATGGAGCCGGGCGCCGACTGTCCCTGGATGGCGCGGTTGAACAGCGGGTAGTTGGACTTCTTGCCGGTGAGCCGCGCGTAGTCCTTGGCGGAGATGCCGCCGACCCAGGCGTTCGGGTCGTACGTCGGGTTGGACGCCATGGCGACGACGCGGCCGGTCTTGGCCTCCATCACGACGACGGCACCGGAGTCGGCCTTGTAGTTCGTCCCGGTGTTGCGGTCGTGCTCCTTGCGGGCGGCCTTCATCGCCTCGTTCAGCTCGTACTCGGCGATGCGCTGCACGCGGGCGTCCAGGCTGGTGACGAGGCTGGAGCCGGCCTCGGCCGGGTCGGACTCGGCCTTGCCGATGACGCGGCCGAGGTTGTCGACCTCGTAGCGGGTGACGCCGGCCTTGCCGCGCAGCTGCTTGTCGTACTGCCGTTCCAGGCCGGACCGGCCGACCTGGTCGGAGCGCAGGTAGGGCGAGTCGGTGTTCTGGGCCTTCTTGATCTCCTCGTCGGTGACGGGCGAGAGGTAGCCGAGGACCTGGGCGGTGTTGGCCTTGCCGGGGGCCGGGTAGCGGCGCACGGCCTGCGGTTCGGCGGAGATGCCGGGGAAGTCCTCGGCGCGTTCGCGGATCTGCAGGGCCTGCCGGGGGGTGGCCTCGTCGGTGATGGGGATCGGCTGGTAGGGCGAGCCGTTCCAGCAGGGCTGCGGGGTCTTGGCGTCGCACAGCCGGACCTTCTGCTTGACCTCCTTGGGCGTCATGCCCAGGACGCCGGCCAGCTTGGTGAGGACGGCGTCGCCGTCGTCCTTCATCTTCAGCAGGTCGGTGCGGGAGGCGGACACGACGAGCCGGGTCTCGTTGTCGGCGAGGGGCACGCCCCGGGCGTCCAGGATCGAGCCGCGCACGGCGGGCTGGACGACCTGCTGGACGTGGTTGCCGGAGGCCTCCTTGGCGTATGCGGCACCCTCGCGGATCTGGAGGTACCACAGCCGGCCGGCGAGGGTGCCGAGCAGGGAGAGGACGAGGACCTGGATGACGACGAGCCGGATCTGGACGCGTTGAGTCCGGCCGGTCTCGGGGATGTTGCTCAACTGGGCCGCCTCCCCCTCTCGGTGCGAGTACGCGTGCGCGTGCCCATACGGGTACGGACAGGGATACGGATACGAGTCGTGTACGGCGCCGCGGTCACAGCCGCTTGACCCCCTTGATGCGTCCGGCGCGGGCCACCCGGGCGCGCGCCGTCTTCACCTTCAGGGCGCCGCCGAGGCCGCCGCCGCGCTGGCTGCCGATGCGCAGTCCGGTGCCGGAGGCGAGCCAGCCGGAGGAGATGTCGGTGCTGTTGGCGGCGGAGCCGGTGTCGGCCAGCGGGTCGTTGTCGGCGCGGCGGGCCAGCGCCATGATGCCGGGGACGACGAACGGGGCGAGCAGCAGGTCGTAGAGGACGGCGGTGAACAGCAGGCTGCCGAGGCCGACGTGGCGGGCGGCGGTGTCGCCGACGAGGGCGCCGACCCCCGCGTACAGCAGCGTGGAGCCGACGGCGGCGGCGACCACGACGACCATGGGGCCGGTCGCGGACCGCAGGCGGCCGTTGTCCGGCTTGACGAGGCCCGTGAGATAGCCGATGACGCACAGCACGAGGGCGTAGCGCCCGGCGGCGTGGTCGGCGGGCGGGGCGAGGTCGGCGAGCAGTCCGGCGCCGAAGCCGACGAGGGCGCCGCCGACGTGCCCGTAGACCAGGGCGAGGCCGAGGACGGTGAGCAGCATCAGGTCGGGCACGGCGCCGGGCAGGTGCAGGCGGGCGAGGACGCTCACCTGGATCACCAGGGCGACGACGACGAAGAACGAGGACAGCAGGATCCGGTTGGCGCGCATGGGTGACAGCTCCTACTGCTCTTGCGGGACGTCGCCGTCGGCGGGCGCCTCGGCGGACGGGGTGACCGTCACCGTCACGGTGGGCGTCGGGGTCGGCTTGGGCTTGGCCGGGAGCACGGTGTCGCGCGGGTCCTTCTGCGGGGCCTGGACGACGACGCCGACGATGTCGAGCTTGGTGAAGCTGACGAAGGGCGTGACGTACAGGGTGCGGGTCAGGTCGCCGCCGGAGGGGTCGACGCGGGAGACGACGCCGACGGGCACGCCGGGCACGAAGGGCCGGTCGGCCTGGGAGCCGAAGGTGACGAGGCGGTCGCCCTTCTTCACCTCCGCCTTGCCGTTGAGGAGTTCGACGCGCAGAGGGCGGTCGCCCTGCCCGGCGGCGAAGCCGAGTTCGTCGCCGTTCTCCATGCGGGTGCCGACGGTGAAGTCGGGGTCCGTGGCCAGGAGCACGGTGGCGGTGTCGGGGCCGACGGTCGTCACGCGGCCCACCAGTCCGTCGCCGTTGAGGACGGTCATGTCCCGCCGGACCCCGTCGTTGGCGCCGACGTCGATGGTGATGGTCCAGGAGAAGCCCTGGGCGGCTCCTATGGCGATGACCTGGGCGCCCTTGATGCCGTACTGGCCCTTGCCCGCCGTCTTCAGGAGGCTGTCGAGCTGCTTGAGGCGGCTGCGGCTGCGGTCGTCGCTGCCGAGTGTCGCCTTGAGGGCCGCGTTCTCCTTCTCCAGCTGGGCGATCCGGTCGTGCCGCTCGCCGGAGTCGCGGATCGCGGAGACCGCGTTGCCGACCGGGTCGACCGCGGCCGCCACCCCGTTCTCGACCGGACCGAAGACGGTGGCCGCGGCCTTCCGGGCACCGTCGACCGGTGAGTCCTCCCCGCCGCGGATGTCCACCGTGATCAGTGCGAACGCGATGGCGATCAGCAGCACCAGGAGCAGCCGGCTCTCTCGTGTGTCCCTCACGTGCGGCGGCCGTGCCTTCCTCGTCGGAATGTGCGACGGACCCCTTTTGGGGCCCATGTCCCTCTGCCGACGTCTCTGTGTCGACGTCTTTGCATTGACGTCTCTTGCATTGACGTCTCTATATCAATGTCTGTATATCGATGTCTCTCCATCAACGATCCGCCGCACGAGAGAAGAACATCCCGTACGGCGGAATCGAAGAGTCGTGTCATCTGCGCGGCTGGGCGTCCAGCACCTGCTGGAGCGCCTCGAACTCCTCGACGCACTTGCCGGAGCCGAGCGCCACGCTGTCCAGCGGGTCCTCGGCGATGTGGATCGGCATGCCGGTCTCCCGGCGCAGCCGCTCGTCCAGGCCGCGCAGCAGGGCGCCGCCGCCGGTCAGAACGATTCCGCGGTCCATGATGTCGCCGGACAGCTCCGGCGGGCACTTGTCCAGGGTCGTCTTGACGGCGTCGACAATGGCGTTGACCGGTTCCTCCATCGCCTTGCGCACTTCGGCGGCGGAGACGACGACGGTCTTCGGCAGCCCGGACACCAGGTCCCGGCCGCGGATTTCGGTGTGCTCGTCGGAGTCGAGTTCGTACGCCGAACCGATCGTGATCTTGATCTGTTCGGCCGTGCGCTCACCCAGCAGGAGGGAGTACTCCTTCTTGATGTGCTGGATGATCGCGTTGTCCAGTTCGTCGCCCGCGACGCGGATGGACTGGGCGGTGACGATGCCGCCGAGGGAGATGACCGCGACCTCCGTCGTGCCGCCGCCGATGTCCACCACCATGTTGCCCGTGGCCTCGTGGACCGGCAGGCCGGAGCCGATGGCCGCGGCCATGGGCTCCTCGATGATGTGCACCTGGCGGGCGCCGGCCTGGGACGACGCCTCGATGACGGCGCGGCGCTCGACGCCGGTGATGCCGGACGGCACACAGACGACGACCCGCGGACGAGCCAGATACCGCCGCTTGTGGATCTTCAGGATGAAGTAGCGGAGCATCCGCTCGGTGATCTCGAAGTCGGCGATCACGCCGTCCTTCAGCGGACGCACGGCAACGATGTTGCCGGGCGTGCGCCCGATCATCTTCTTCGCTTCGGCACCGACCGCGAGGATGCCACCGGTGTTGGTGTTGATCGCGACGACGGACGGCTCGTTGAGTACGATCCCGCGACCCCTGACGTACACCAGCGTGTTGGCGGTCCCGAGGTCGACAGCCATGTCACGGCCGATGAACGACATTGAGTTCCCCATCAGGATTCGTCTGGCCTTCCCACGAGCTTTTGAGGGCTTTTCAGGTCGGCGAAGTGGGTGCTGTGACGTGAAGGCTTCCATGGTAGACGCGCCTGCACGGACACTGCGCGAGGGTCTTCGCCATTGTCAGCAGATGACCTGCCGCCCCGCCTGTGGAACGGGCCATCGGGGGCATTCGTTCCCCCGATCGGCACGCGTATGCCGAAGGGCGGCCTGCGTTTCGCGGCCGCCCCAGGTCAGACGGGGCATTGTGCTGACGTGGCGTCAGGTGCCGGTGTTTCGCGTGTCGCCGGGAGTGTCAGGCGCGACCCGGAAAGAAGATCTTCACCTCGCGCTCGGCGGACTCCTCGGAGTCGGAGGCGTGGATCAGGTTCTCCCGGACGATGACGCCGTAGTCGCCGCGGATCGAGCCGGGCGCCGCGGCGATCGGGTCGGTGGGACCGGCCAGGGCGCGGACGCCCTCCACGACCCGCTCACCCTCGACGATCATGGCGACGACCGGGCCGGACGACATGAACTCGACCAGCGGCTCGTAGAACGGCTTGCCCTTGTGCTCGCCGTAGTGCTGCTCCAGCGTGTCCTGGTCCAGGGTGCGCAGTTCCAGCGCCGTGATCCGCCAGCCGGCCTTGCGCTCGACACGGCTGATGATCTCGCCGGTCAGGCCACGACGGACCGCGTCGGGCTTGAGGAGGACGAGGGTGCGCTGGCTCACGGGCGGGCTCCTTCGGATCAAAGGGTGTGCGGGGTCATGAGGTTACCGGGCGTGTCCGGGCCGCTGTCACACAGCGTCAGCCTGTGCGGAACCGTTCTCCGTCTCCTGGGCCGCGAACCGGGCCTTCGCCTCGTCGACCTTCCGCCCGAAGTGCACCGACGCCCACCACAGCGCGGCGAACACCACCCCGAGGAAATACATCAGCGGCACCACGGTCCCGGCCGCGATCAGCGCGATCTGCAGCGCCCAGCCGAGCACGACACCGCCCGGCCGGGTCACCATGCCGCACAGCACCAGGCTGAGGAACATCGCGACGCCGCACACCGTCCACACCGTGGACGTGGACAGGTCGGGGTCCTTCATGGCGACCAGACCGGCGAATCCGATGATCAGGAACTCACTGATCAGCGTCGTGGAACAGAGCGTACGCACGGGATTGTCAGCCCTTCCCCAGAAGCAGCCGGGCCTCGCCGACTGTGATGACGGAGCCGGTCACGAGGACGCCGCCGCCGGCGAACTCGCCCTCTTCCTCGGCCAGCGTGACGGCGGCCTCCAGCGCGTCCGGCAGCCGCGGCTCGACCTGCACGCGGTCCTCCCCGAACACCTCCACGGCGACGGCGGCCAGCTCGTCGGCGTCCATCGCGCGGTGGCTGGAGTTCTGCGTGACGACGACCTCGGCGAACACCGGCTCGAACGCCTCCAGCAGCCCGCGTACGTCCTTGTCGTCGCTCGCGCCGACGACACCGACCAGATGGCTGAACTGGAAGGCCTCACCGATCGCCTCGGCCGTGGCCCGCGCGCCCGCCGGGTTGTGCGCGGCGTCCAGCACGACGGTCGGCGAGCGCCGGACGACCTCCAGCCGGCCCGGCGAGGCCACGGCCGCGAACGCCTTGCGCACGGTGTCGACGTTGAGCGGCTCGGCGCGCTGGGCGCCGACCCCGAAGAACGCCTCCACGGCGGCGAGGGCGACGGCCGCGTTGTGTGCCTGGTGCGCGCCGTGCAGCGGGAGGTACACCTCGGGGTACTCGCCGCCGAGACCGCGCAGCGTGAGCAGCTGCCCGCCGACGGCCACCTGCCGGGCGAGGACGCCGAACTCCAGCCCTTCGCGGGCCACCGTGGCGTCGACCTCCACGGCCTTCTTCAGCAGTACCTGCGCCGCGTCGACGGGCTGCTGCGCCAGGACGACGGTGGCGCCTTGCTTGACGATGCCGGCCTTCTCCGTGGCGATCGCCCCGGGCGTCCCGCCGAGCCGGTCGGTGTGGTCGAGGTCGATGGGCGTGACCACGGCGACGTCCGCGTCGATCACGTTCGTGGCGTCCCAGGAGCCGCCCATGCCGACCTCCACCACGGCGACGTCCACGGGCGCGTCGGCGAAGGCGGCGTACGCCATGCCGGTCAGCACCTCGAAGAACGACAGCCGGTAGTCCTGCTGGGTGTCGACCAGGTCGACGTACGGCTTGATGTCCTGGTACGTCTCGATGAACCGCTCGGCGGAGACGGGCGCCCCGTCCAGGCTGATCCGCTCGGTGACCGACTGCACGTGCGGGCTGGTGTAGCGCCCGGTGCGCAGGTCGAACGCGCCGAGCAGCGCCTCGATCATGCGGGCGGTGGACGTCTTGCCGTTGGTCCCGGTGATGTGGATGGAGGGGTACGTCCGCTGCGGCTCCCCGAGGACGTCCATCAGCGCGGCGATGCGCCTGACGGACGGCTCCAGCTTGGTCTCGCCCCAGCGCGTCGCCAGCTCGGCCTCGACCTCGCGCAGCGCCTGGTCGACCTCGGGGTCGGCGGGCCGGGCCGGTACGTCGGCGTCGGGCGGGCCGCCCAGCGTGCGCAGGGTGCGGCTGCCGGCCTCGATGACGGCGAGGTCGGGATCGCGGTCGGTCTCGGCCGCGACGATCTCGTCGAACGCCTCGGCGGGATCGGGCTGCTCGGGGTCGTGCGGGGGGAGCTCACTCACGGGGCCAGTCTACGGGGGCCCGGCGGCCGCACCGCTGCGGGCAGGTGCGTGAAGGCCCCCGGGCCGTGCCGGCACCGGGGGCCCTCCTCCACGTACGGAGTCCTACGCCGGCGGCAGCTTCTCCAGCTGCGCCTCGATCCGCGCGATGTCCTCCTCCGCCGTGGCCAGGCGCGTGCGGATCTTCTCCACGACGTGGTCCGGCGCCTTGGCGAGGAAGGCCTCGTTGCCCAGCTTGGCCTCGGTCTGCTGGCGCTCCTTCTGCGCCGCCGCGAGGTCCTTCGCCAGCCGCTTGCGCTCCGCGGCCACGTCGATCGCGCCGGACAGGTCCAGCGCGACCTCGGCCCCCGCCACCGGCAGGGTCGCCGTCGCCGCGAAGTCCTCGCCGGCCGGCTGCAGGCGCAGCAGCTGCCGGATGGCCGGCTCGTGCGGCGCGAGCGGCGTGCCGTCCAGCGTCAGGCGCGCCGGGACGCGCTGGCCGGCCTGCAGGCCCTGGTCGGCGCGGAAGCGCCGGACCTCGGTGATGACCTGCTGGAGCGTGGCGATCTCGCGCTCGGCGGCCTCGTCCCGGAAGCCCGAGTCCGCCGGCCAGTCGGCGACGGTCACGGACTCCCCGCCGGTGAGCGTCGTCCACAGCTCGTCCGTGACGAACGGGACGACCGGGTGCAGCAGCCGCAGCGTGACGTCGAGGACCTCGCCGAGGACCCGCCGGGAGACCGCGGCGGCCTCGCCGCCCGCCTGGAAGGTGGTCTTGGACAGCTCGACGTACCAGTCGAAGACCTCGTCCCACGCGAAGTGGTACAGCGCGTCGGACAGCTTGGCGAACTGGAAGTCGTCGTAGAACGCGTCGGCCGCGGCGACCGTCTTGTTCAGCCGGGACAGGATCCAGCGGTCGGTGGCCGACATCGCGGACGCGTCCGGCAGCGGGCCCTCGACCGTCGCGCCGTTCATCAGCGCGAAGCGGGTGGCGTTCCAGATCTTGTTGGCGAAGTTGCGGGAGGCCTGGACCCAGTCCTCGCCGATCGGCACGTCGGTGCCGGGGTTGGCGCCGCGGGCCAGGGTGAAGCGGACGGCGTCGGAGCCGTACGTGTCCATCCAGTCGAGCGGGTCCACGACGTTGCCGAAGGACTTCGACATCTTCTTGCCGCGCTCGTCGCGGACCAGGCCGGTCAGGGCGATGGTCCGGAACGGCACCTCGCCGTCCATGGCGTACAGGCCGAACATCATCATCCGGGCGACCCAGAAGAAGATGATGTCGTGGCCGGTGACCAGGACGTCGGTCGGGTAGAACTTCCGCAGGTCCTCGGTCTGTTCGGGCCAGCCGAGCGTGGAGAACGGCCACAGGCCGGAGGAGAACCAGGTGTCGAGGACGTCGGTGTCCTGGCGCCAGCCCTCGCCGGCCGGCGGCTCCTCGTCCGGGCCGACGCAGACGACCTCGCCCTCGGGGCCGTACCAGATCGGGATGCGGTGGCCCCACCACAGCTGGCGCGAGATGCACCAGTCGTTCATGTTGTCGACCCAGTCGAAGTACCGCTTCGACATGTCCTCGGGGTGGATCCTGACGCGGCCGTCGCGGACGGCGTCACCGGCCGCCTTGGCGAGCGGGCCGACCTTGACCCACCACTGCAGGGACAGCCGCGGCTCGACGGTCGTGCGGCAGCGGGAGCAGTGGCCGACGCTGTGGACGTAGGGCCGCTTCTCGGCGACGATCCGGCCCTGCGAGCGCAGCGCGCCGACGATCGCCGCGCGCGCCTCGTAGCGGTCGAGGCCCTGGAAGGGGCCGTGCGCGGTGATGACGGCACGCTCGTCCATGACCGTGACCGACTCCAGGCCGTGGCGCCGGCCGATGGCGAAGTCGTTCGGGTCGTGGGCCGGGGTGACCTTGACGGCACCCGTGCCGAACTCGGGGTCGACGTGGCTGTCGGCGACGACCGGGATGGACCGGTCGGTCAGCGGCAGCTTGATCTTCTTGCCGACGAGGTGCCGGTACCGCTCGTCGTCGGGATGGACGGCGACCGCGGTGTCGCCGAGCATGGTCTCGGCGCGGGTGGTGGCGACGACGAGGCTCTCGTCGCCCTCGCCGTACCGGATGGAGACCAGCTCGCCGTCGTCCTCCTGGTACTCGACCTCGATGTCGGAGATCGCGGTGAGACAGCGGGGGCACCAGTTGATGATGCGCTCGGCGCGGTAGATCAGCTCGTCCTCGTAGAGCTTCTTGAAGATGGTGAGGACGGCCCTGGACAGCCCCTCGTCCATCGTGAAGCGCTCACGGGACCAGTCGACGCCGTCGCCGAGGCGGCGCATCTGGCCCAGGATCTTCCCGCCGTACTCCTCCTTCCACTGCCACACGCGCTCGACGAACGCCTCGCGGCCCAGGTCCTGGCGGGACTTGCCCTCCTCGGCGAGCTGCTGCTCGACCTTGTTCTGGGTGGCGATGCCGGCGTGGTCCATGCCGGGCAGCCACAGCGTCTCGAAGCCCTGCATGCGCTTGCGGCGGGTCAGGGCGTCCATCAGCGTGTGCTGGAAGGCGTGGCCCAGGTGGAGCGAGCCGGTGACGTTCGGCGGCGGGATGACGATGGTGTACGGCGGCTTGTCGCTCTTGGCGTCCGCCTGGAAGTAACCCCGCTCCACCCAGCGCTCGTACAGCTTCCCCTCTACCTCGGCCGGCGTGTACTGGGTCGGCAGTTCGGTCGTGGGCGCTGCGTGCGGCTGCTGAGTGTTCTCGGTCACGGGGGTCAGTTTAGAGGTGTCACGGCCCAGTCCCGAAACGCGATTCCTTTGTAACGGTGCGGTACCCGGTGACCTGCGCACGCCAGGTGTAGGCCAGGATGTTCGAACCGCATGAGTATCTGGAGGGGAACCCAGAGATGAGTCACAACCAGCCGGGCCCGTACGGCGGGCAGCCCCAGCAGCCCGGGCCGTACGGCCAGCCGGGCCCCTACGGCCAGCAGCCGCAGCAGCCCCAGCCCGGCTATGGCTACCCCCAGCAGCCGCAGCAGCCCCAGCCGGGTTACGGCTACCCGCAGCAGGGCGTCCCCCCGCAGGCCCCGCCGTACGGCCAGCAGCCGGGCTACGGCCAGCAGCCCCCGTACGGCCAGCAGCCGCCCCACGGCCAGGCCCCGTACGGCATGCCCCAGCCCCCGGCCCCGGGCGGCGGCAGGAAGAAGACGGGCCTGATCATCGGCGCGGTGGCGGTCGTCGCGGCGATCGGCGTGGGCGCCTACTTCGTGATCGGCGGGGGCGGCGGCGCGGGCGGCCTGGAGGACGACGGCGCGCACAAGCTGTCGACGCCGGCGAAGGTGCTCGACGAGTACTCGCGGGCCTCCAAGGAGGGCGCGGGCGCCAGTAGCGACTCGGCCGACGAGCTGGAGAAGAGCGGCGTCAAGAACGGCAAGTCGGTGATCGGCTTCTACACGACGGCGGACCTGAGCGGCTACGACCCCAGCGACCCGTCCACGGCCCCCGACCCGGCCGAGCTGGCCACCGCGAAGGGCATCACGCTCGCCGGTGCCTACGGTGAGATCTCCGACCCGGAGGCCGCCCTGGACACCTTCTTCGCGAACTTCAAGAAGGAGGCCGAGGACTCCAAGAACAAGTCCGAGGTCGTCGGCGAGCCCGAGGAGGCCGAGCTGGACGGCGCGGTCATGAAGTGCCAGGCCGTCAAGGGCGAGGACGCGGCCACCAAGAAGATGAAGACGGACTGGTTCTGCGCCTGGGCCGACTACAGCACCATCGCGATGGTCTCGCCGGGCGACGCCACGCAGGGCGTCACCAAGGACGTCGCCATCGACATCACGGCCAAGCTCCGCCCCGAGGTCCGCGTCAAGGCCTGACGCGCACCGCACGACGGCGAAGGGGCCCCGGTCTTGGCGACCGGGGCCCCTTTTTCCGTTTTTTCCGTGCGCTCCGGGCGGCTACGCCGTCTTCTGCTCGCCCGTGCCCCGGCCGCGGGCGTCCCGCGGGATGAGGGTGGGGTTGACGTTGGAGTGGACCACGTCCGCCGTGACGACGACCCGGGCCACGTCCTTGCGGGACGGCACCTCGTACATCACCGACATCAGGACCTCCTCCATGATGGCGCGCAGCCCGCGGGCGCCGGTCTGGCGGAGGATGGCCTGGTCGGCGATGGCCTCCAGCGCCTCGCGCTCGAAGTCCAGTTCCACGCCGTCGAGTTCGAACAGCCGCTGGTACTGCTTGACCAGCGCGTTGCGCGGCTCGACCAGGATCTGAAGCAGGGCCTCGCGGTCCAGGTTGTGGACGGAGGTGATCACGGGGAGGCGGCCGATGAACTCGGGGATCATGCCGAACTTGACCAGGTCCTCCGGCATGACCTCCTCGAACTGGTCCTTGGACTCCAGCTCCCGCTTGGAGCGGATCGTCGCGCCGAAGCCGATGCCCTTCGCCCCGGCCCGCGACTCGATGATCTTCTCCAGGCCCGCGAAGGCGCCGCCCACGATGAACAGCACGTTCGTCGTGTCGATCTGGATGAACTCCTGGTGCGGGTGCTTGCGGCCGCCCTGCGGCGGGACGGAGGCCGTGGTGCCCTCCAGGATCTTCAGCAGGGCCTGCTGCACGCCCTCGCCGGAGACGTCCCGGGTGATCGACGGGTTCTCGCTCTTGCGGGCCACCTTGTCGATCTCGTCGATGTAGATGATCCCAGTCTCTGCCTTCTTGACGTCGTAGTCCGCGGCCTGGATCAGCTTCAGCAGGATGTTCTCGACGTCCTCGCCGACGTACCCCGCCTCCGTCAGCGCCGTCGCGTCCGCGATCGCGAACGGGACGTTCAGCATGCGGGCGAGGGTCTGTGCGAGAAGGGTCTTGCCGGAGCCCGTGGGGCCCAGCAGCAGGATGTTGGACTTCGCCAACTCGATGGCGTCGTCGCGGCCTTGGGCCCCGCCGTTCTCACCGGCCTGGACCCGCTTGTAGTGGTTGTACACCGCGACCGACAGGGACTTCTTGGCGGCCTCCTGGCCCACCACGTACCCGTCGAGGAACTCGTAGATCTCGCGGGGCTTGGGGAGCTCCTCCCAGCGCACCTCGCTGGTCTCGGCGAGCTCCTCCTCGATGATCTCGTTGCAGAGGTCGATGCACTCGTCGCAGATGTACACACCGGGCCCTGCGATGAGCTTCTTGACCTGCTTCTGGCTCTTGCCGCAGAACGAGCACTTGAGCAGATCGCCGCCGTCACCGATGCGTGCCACGGTGTGCTTCCCCTTCGCCTGGGAGCCCACTGGACGTTCGCGGTCCAGCGGCTCCTGGTGCTGCCTTATGTCCGACGGTACCTTGCCTGGCCCCTCGTTCGGGCCCCCCTTGGCACGGTTCACTTCCACATGGACCGTGCCAAGGGGCAGCAGACTGTACCTGTTCCGCCTCAGCGGACCTCGGCGTTGTTCATCTTCCGGGTGGAGATGATCTGGTCGATCAGGCCGTACTGCAGCGCGTCCTCGGCCGTGAGGATCTTGTCGCGCTCGATGTCCTCGCGGATCTTCTCGATCGGCGTGGTGGAGTGCTTGGCCAGCATCTCCTCCAGCTGCGAGCGCATCCGCAGGATCTCGTTGGCGGCGATCTCCAGGTCGGAGACCTGACCGCGGCCGGTCTCGCTGTACGGCTGGTGGATCAGCACCCGGGCGTTCGGCAGCGCCATGCGCTTGCCGGGCGTGCCCGCCGCCAGCAGGATTGCGGCGGCCGAGGCGGCCTGGCCCATGCAGACCGTCTGGATGTCCGGCTTGACGAACTGCATCGTGTCGTAGATCGCCGTCAGCGCCGTGAAGGAGCCGCCGGGGCTGTTGATGTAGACCGAGATGTCCCGGTCGGGGTCCATCGACTCCAGGCACAGCAGCTGCGCCATGACGTCGTTGGCGGAGGCGTCGTCGATCTGGACGCCGAGGAAGATCACGCGCTCCTCGAAGAGCTTCGCGTACGGGTCGTACTCGCGGACGCCCTGGGAGGTGCGCTCGACGAAGCGCGGGATGACGTAGCGGGACTCGGCCGAGGGGCCGGTGTACTCGGCTCGGGCGTAGCTGCCGCTGCCGGGGAACTCGTTCACGGTTTCTCCTGAAAAAGGGCTGTGGCGGTCGGCCGGGTCTGGCTGGGGCGCCGGGAGCCCGCCGGGCGGGCTGAGCGCCGCCTGCGGGCCTCGCGGGGGCCTTGGGGCCCCGGGGGGCGGTGCGTCGCCCCACGGGCCGGTGAACCCCCGCGGAGTCGGCTCAGGCCCCGGTGCCGCCGCCGCCCGGCATACCGGCGGCCGTCGCGATCACGTCGTCGATGAGGCCGTACTCCTTGGCCTCGAAGGCGTCGAACCAGCGGTCGCGGTCCGAGTCCCGGGTGATCTGCTCGATGGTCTGGCCCGTGTGCTGGGCCGTGAGCTCGGCCATCCGCCGCTTGGTGTGCAGCAGCCGCTCGGCGTGGATCTTGATGTCCGAGGCGGAGCCGGCGAGACCGGCGGACGGCTGGTGGATCAGGATCTCGGCGTTCGGCAGGGCGAAGCGCTTGCCCGGGGTGCCCGCGCTGAGCAGGAACTGGCCCATCGAGGCCGCCAGGCCCATGGCGATCGTCACCACGTCGTTCTTGATGTACTGCATGGTGTCGTAGATCGCCATACCGGCCGTGATCGAGCCGCCGGGGCTGTTGATGTAGAGGTAGATGTCCTTGTCCGGGTCGGAGGCAAGGAGCAGCAGCTGTGCGGTGATCTTGTTGGCGATGTCGTCGTCCACCGGCTGGCCGAGGAAGATGATCCGCTCGTTGAGCAGCCGGTTGTAGACCTGGTCGCCGAGGCCACCACCGATGGAAGGCTCGCCGGCGGCGGAGGGCATCAGATTCGTCACGTATCCACCTGCTCGTCTTACGACGGCGCCGGGCCGTCTCACGTTTCCCTGCGGGCTGGAGCCCTTCGGTGACTCCACTGCCCTTGGTATTCATGCCTGGTATTCATGGACCCTAACGCGCTGGTCCCTCCGGGGAGTCCCGGGAACGGGGGTGTTCGCCGGGGGCGTAGCGCGTACGCCACGGGCCCCGAGAGGCTCGCGCGTCTCGGGGCCCGGCTGTGCGGCGTCTGTGGAGTGCCGAGGGCTCAGGCCTCGGGCTTCTCCTCGGCCACGGCTTCGGTGGGCTCGCCGGCGGTCTCGGCCGCCGCGGTGTCCGTCTCGTCCTCGTCGTCCAGGTCGATGATCTCGCCGTTGGTGTCCTTCACCGTGGCGGCCTCGACCACGACGGCCAGGGCCTTGCCGCGGGCGACCTCGCCGACCAGCAGCGGCACCTGGCCGCCCTCGACGACCGCCTGGGCGAACTGGTCGGGGGACATGCCGGAGGAGGCGGCGCGGCGCATGAGGTGCTCGGTGAGCTCCTCCTGGTTGACGTTGAGGTTCTCCCGCTTGACCAGCTCGTCGAGCACGAACTGGGTCTTGATGCCCTTGATCGCGGCCTCGCGGGTCTCGTTGTCGAACTCTTCCTCGGTCTTGCCCTGGATCTCCAGGTACTTGGCGAGGTCGAGGCCCATCTGGCCGAGCTGGTGGTGCTCGAGGTTGTGCTTGCGGGTGTTGACCTCGTCCTCGAGGAGCTTCTCGGGGACGGGCACCTCGACCAGCTCCAGCAGCTTGTCCAGGACGCGCTCCTGGGCCTGCGTGGCCTGGTCGAACTGCTTCATGTTCTCCAGGCGCTTGCGGCTGTCGGCCTTCAGCTCCTCGAGGGTGTCGAACTCGGAGGCGAGCTGCGCGAACTCGTCGTCCAGCTCCGGCAGCTCGCGCGCGGCGACCTGGGTGACCTTGACGGTGACCTCGGCCTCCTTGCCGGCCGCCGAGCCGCCCTTCAGCTCGGAGGTGAAGGTGGCCTGCTCACCGGCGGACAGGCCCTTGACGGCGTCGTCGATGCCGTCGAGCAGCTCGCCGGAGCCGATGGTGTAGGAGACGCCGTTGGCGACGCCGTCCTCGAGGACCTCGCCGTCGACCTTGGCCTCCAGGTCGATCGTGACGACGTCGCCGTCCTCGGCGGCGCGCTCGACCGGGGAGGTGGAGGCGAAGCGCTCGCGGAGCTGCTCGACCGACTTCTCGACGTCCTCGTCGGTGACCTCGACGGCGTCGACCTCGACCTCGATGCCGGAGTAGTCCGGGATCTCGATGGCCGGGCGGATGTCGACCTCGGCGGTGAAGTTCAGCGTCTCGCCGTCCTTCAGCTCCGTGATGTCCACCTCGGGCTGGCCCAGCGGGTTCAGCTCGGCCTCGTTGACCGCCTCGGTGTAGAACTTCGGGAGCGCGTCGTTGACGGCCTCCTCCAGCACCGCACCGCGGCCGAACCGCTGGTCGATGACCCGGGCCGGGACCTTGCCCTTGCGGAAGCCCTTCACCGTGACCTGCTGGTTGATCTTCTTGTACGCCGCGTCGAGGCTGTCCTTGAGCTCCTCGAAGGGCACCTCGACAGTGAGCCGAACCCGGGTCGGGTTCAGGGTCTCCACGGCGCTCTTCACGGTTCGGTCTCCTTGTGGCTGACTGCTTGGTTTCTGCCGGAGCCAGAGCGGCCCGGCCGATTTCGCCGCCCGGAGGACTGCAGACGATGAGACACACGGGCGTGCAGCTTGCATAGTAACGGCAGCCGGTACACGGCCCAAAAGGCGATCACCTGCGGTGATCATGGCTGATCGTGTCTGGTCGGGGTGGCGGGATTTGAACCCACGGCCTTCCGCTCCCAAAGCGGACGCGCTACCAAGCTGCGCCACACCCCGTCTGGTGCGACACGTAGGGTACATGCCGCCGGGCGGCGCGTCGGCCGCATTCGCGGAGCGTCGTGGCGTACGCGGGAGGCGGCGGGGGCGCGCGGGGCGAGGGACGCGACGCGCGCGCGTGCCGCGCGGGGGCGGGTGTGCGCCAAAGGGGGGCGACCCGCTACGATGCCTTCTGTGCCGCGGTCCCCGGACCTGCGGCGCACCACGTGCGGGCGTAGCTCAATGGTAGAGCCCTAGTCTTCCAAACTAGCTACGCGGGTTCGATTCCCGTCGCCCGCTCTGCAACGGCCGTCGGGCCCGGTTCCCAGGAACCGGGCCCGAGGCGTTTTCCGCGGCCGGGCGGCCGGGCCCGGGCTCAGAAGCTGATCGAGTTGATCGTTTCGGCTATGGAGTTCATGAACCTGTTGATCGACGGCGCCATGCCCGTCGAGGCGAGGAAGAAGCCGAACAGTACGGCGACTATGGCGGGGCCGGCCTTGAGGGAGCCTCCTCTCAGCAGCACCACCAGGATGATCGCCAACAGCAGCACCACTGACAGCGAAATGGCCACAACTGATCACACCCTCGGTCGTCCGCTCTCCCGGCCCGGGGGTGTGCCGCGGCAACCCCCGCCAGGACCATCGTGCCACCAACCGGGCCGCCCTATGCGGCCCGTGACGCAACGTCCGGCCGCACCGGCCCGGTTCGCCGGCGCCGCGCCGGGTACCCGGATGACCGTACGAACCTCACCGGCCGTGTGTCCGACCGGAATTCGCCGACGTATCCGCACAGGAATTCGGTCGGATCGTTTCCGTCTCCACACAACGCGTTCGCAGCTAATTCGAATTGCTGCTAGGCAGCGTCAACGGCCGGGCCGGGGACCGGCAAAGAGGCGTGGAAGAGGACATTCCGCAAGAGTCGCCTGCTGGTCTTATGCCCCACTTAGGGCGGATGAAGTGTGACAAGTGGGGCGCATATGATGTACACGATCGGGTGAGCCGTGTGCCGGTCGTCACGCCAACCGGGATGTCAACTCCCGCGAAATCCGGGGTATCCGCAGCCATAAACCAGGAATGACGTCGAGGGTTTTACGAAAACCCACGCCCGACGCTAGGGTGCCTCAGATGTTTCACGCCGCCTCGTCCCCCGCAAGCGCGGCGAGGTCCCGGACCGGACTCCCGAGTTCTCGGTGGGAGGGTCCGTGACGAACTCGCTGCGACCGTACGGCCGTCGCAGGACGCCGCTTCCCCCGGCACAGCCGCCGGACGCGGGAGCGGTCCAGCCGCGCCCGCCGCAGAGCAAGCCCCGGAGCACGCAGCAGAACAAGCAGCGCGACGCGTTCTTCGACAACGCCAAGTACCTGGCCATCGTGCTGGTCGCCATCGGTCACGCCTGGGAGCCGCTGAAGGGCGACAGCCGCGTCCTGGAGGCCGCGTACACGGTCGTGTACTCGTTCCACATGCCGGCGTTCATCATCATCTCCGGCTTCTTCTCCCGCAGTTTCGACATGCGGCCCAGCCGGCTCAAGCGGCTGATCACCGGCGTCGCCGTGCCGTACATCCTCTTCGAGACGGCGTATCCCCTCTTCAAGAGGGTCGTCGACCACGACCCCGGGCAGGAGGTCAGCCTGCTCGACCCCTGGTATCTGACGTGGTTCCTGGTCGCGCTGTTCCTGTGGCGGGTGACGACGCCGGTCTGGAAGCTGGTGCGCCACCCGCTGCCCCTCGCGCTCGTCATCGCCATGCTCGCGTCCATGTCGCCGGAGATCGGCGACGACCTCGACCTCCAGCGCGTCCTGCAGTTCCTGCCGTACTTCGTGCTGGGTCTGTGCATGAAGCCCGAGCACTTCCACATGGTTCGGCGGCGTTCGGTGCGCATCCTGGCCGTGCCGGTGTTCGCGCTGGCCCTCGCGTTCGGCTGGTGGGCGGTGCCGCGCATGGCGACCGCGTGGTTCTACCACCGCGACGCCGCGCAGGAACTGGGCGCGCCCTGGTGGTCCGGGCCGGTCATGACGCTCGCCATGTTCGGCTGCTCGCTGCTGCTGACCGCCTGCTTCTTCGCCTGGGTGCCGCGCCGCCACATGTGGTTCACGGCGCTCGGCGCGGGCACGCTCTACGGCTATCTGCTGCACGGCTTCCTGGTGAAGGCCGGTGACTACCGCGGCTGGTACGAGCACACCTGGCTGCACCAGCCGGCCGGCGAGATCTTCGTGACCGTCCTCGCGGCGGCGGTCGTCACGCTGCTGTGCACCAAGCCCGTCCAGCGGGTCTTCCGGTTCGCGATGGAGCCGAAGATGGAGTGGGCGTTCAAGCGGGACGCCGCCGAACCGGCCCGCGAGCGCCACACGTCCGAGGAGCGCACGGCCGAGCGGGAGAAGGCCGGGGTCTAGTCCCCCTGCGACCCCCCACCGAGACCGAGAAGTGCGCGCATCCGCGTGTACTTCTCGGTCAGCCGTGTCCGGGTCGGCCCGTCCAGGGCCGCGAGGCGCGCCGGGTCCGCGTTGTGCGCCAGGTCGGCCTCCTTCACCAGCAGGGCGCCCGGTGTGGCGAGGATGCGCGCGGCGTACGCCTCGGGCGGCTCCCCGGCGCGCTTGGTGACCGCCCGCACGATGTCCTTCGTACGGCGGCCCAGCGGGGCCCGGTCCAGCCACTGCTCGGACAGCTTGCCGTCCTCGACGGCGTCGTGCAGCCAGGCCGCGGCGATCTGCTCGTCGTCGCCGCCCCGCGCGCGTACCCCCTCGGCGACGGCCCGCAGGTGTTCGGCGTAGGGGCGGCCCGCCTTGTCGGTCTGGCCCTCGTGCGCGGCGCGGGCGAGCGCCTCGACCTCGGCCGGGTCCATCGTCACGACCCGCCCTTGAGGTGCCGCATCAGGCGCTCGAAGTCCTGCCAGCCCGACAGGTCCGACGGGTCGCCCGGCAGCGGGTAGTACAGGGCCGGGCGGGTCCGCGGGCCCAGTTCGCGCGGGGCCTCGGCGAGCGGGGTGCGCCGGGCCCGGTCGCCGGGCATCCCGCGGACCTCCTCGGCGCCCAGCACGAAGGCGTACGGCACGCCGGGGCCCTCGAAGCGCGGCGGGACGGACAGGTCGCGGCGGGCCCGGCGGATCTGCACCAGCATCGACTGCAGGTCGTGCCGGGTGGCGAGGGCCTCCGCGGCGGCGGGCACGGCGTCGTGCGGCATCTGCTCGGCCGCGCCGTAACCGAAGGCCATCGTGACGTCCTCCTCCACGCCGCCCTTGGTCCGGGTGATGCGGACCGTCGCCAGGCCGGGGCGCTCGGGACTGCCGACGACCACCAGCCAGGTCGGCTCGGGCGTCCGCTCGTACGCCACGTCGGTCAGCTGCCGCAGCGACCAGGGCAGGTTGGCGGGTTCCTCGGTGCCCCAGCCGGCCGGTGGCTCGCCGGTGATCTCCCGCCAGACGGCCTCCACGGCGCCGCCGAGGACGAGCCGGTCGTCGGCGGGGTGGACGGTGCGGAAGGAGAGCGCGAGCTGGCGTTCGCCCGTGTCGCCCTGGTCGGCGAGGCCCTCCTTGAAGGACGCGGCGACCGGGGTGCGCGGGTCCTCGCGGGTCGCGTCCGGGGACTCGGCGGTGACGAACAGGCCGTTCGCCCACTCCAGGACGGCGCCGGACAGGCCGTCGTAGTAGCCGTCCCGCTCGTCCTGGACGACCCAGCGCGAGGGCCAGCCGGGCAGGCTGTTGCGGACCGCCGGGGACAGCCGGGTGCCCGCCGGGGTGACGATCTGCAGGCCCAGCTCCGCGTTCGCGGCGGCGCGGAAGGCGTCCTGGAGCCAGGCCGTCATCGCGACGACCGGGCGGTCCTGGATGACGACGGCGACCTTGTCGGTGAGGACGTCCACAGCCGGCTGGGCGGCGGCCGGCACCGGCGCCGCGCTCACCCCGTCGGTCTTGACGACGGCCAGCGAACGCGCCGCCTCAGGGGGCCAGGCGGTCCCGCCGACCAGCGTGGCCAGGCGGGCGGCGAAGGTCCCGGCGAGCGCCTCGGCCTCGGCGACGCCGGTCGTGGCGCGGGCCTCGGTCCACCAGTACGGCACCTCGGGCTCACTCGCCCCGAGCAGCCGCTCGGCCTCGCCCCTCACCTGCACCAGCAGGGGTGCCTCCACGGAGACCAGCGGCCGGCCCTGCTCGTCGTGCAGCCGCACCACCGCGCCGTCCCCCTCGGTGCCCACCAGCCGGTCCGGGCCGCCGGACAGCAGGCCCGCGAGGACGCTCAGCGGGTCCGGCATCTTCTTGGTGAGGGCGATGACGTCCTTCGTCATGGGTGGTTCACCTGGTCCCCGAGTAGACGGTCTGGATCAGCCGGTTCGGCTCGCCCCTGCGGATCAGCACGCCCCGGCCGGGCGGCTGCGGGCCCGCGTACACGCCGGGGAACAGCTGGCCCTCGCTGCGGTCGCCCGCCATCACCAGCGCCGAGGCGCCGGACTCGCGCAGGCTCTGCAGCAGCGGCTCGTACAGGCCGCGGGAGGCGCCCGCGACGCGGCGGGTGAGGACGAAGTGCAGGCCGATGTCGACGGCCGACGGGATGTACGGCACGAACGGCGCGAGCGGCTGCTGTCCCGCGGTGGTGAGCACGTCGTAGTCGTCGACGAGGATCACGATCCGGGGACCGGAGAAGCTGCCCGGCTCCAGGTCCTCGCTGTCCGCGCCCTCGTCGGGCAGCCGCTTCTCCAGCTCGCCCGCGATGCCGGCGGCGAGCCCCGCGCACAGCTTGGAGTTGTAGGCGTAGCCGCCCCGGTACTCCTCGGGGATCGCGCCGCGCAGGCCGCGGCGCGGGTCGAAGACGCCGAAGACGATCTCGTCGTCGCCGTAGCGCTCGATGAGGCCCTGGGCGAGGACCTTGAGCAGGTTGGTCTTGCCGCACTCGCTGTCGCCCATGATCATCAGGTGCTGGTCGTGCTGGAACAGGTCGAGCAGCACCGGGGCGAGCTGCGTCTGGTCCAGGCCGATCGGCACGCGGCGCGGCTCGGACGACGGGCCGGGCAGCGCCTGCGGCTCCAGCAGGTGCGGCAGCACCCGCACGGGCTGGGCGACCTCGCCGGTCCAGGTGGCGCGGATCGTGCGGGCGGTGCGCTCCAGGACCGCGCCGAGGTCGGCCGTGTCGGGCAGGGAGTCCGTGCGGGGCAGCGCGACCTGCGCGAACAGCTTGCCGTCGGTCAGGACCCGGCCCTTCTCCTCGGGCGCGAGCGTCTGGGCGAGCTTGCGGTCGACGCTGGACTCGCTCGGGTCGTTCAGGCGCAGCTCGACGCGCGTGCCGAACTGCGACTGGGTCGCGATGCGCACGTCGTTCCAGCGCAGCATGCCGGCGACGACGTGGATGCCGTAGCCGCTGCCGCGCTTGAGGATGTCGACCACCGCGTCGTCGAGTTCCTCGAAGTCGTCGCGCAGGGCGCCGAAGCCGTCGATGAGCAGCACGATCTCCGTGGAGGCCAGCTCGCGCACCCGGCCGGCGGCGCGCAGCGTGCGCAGTTGCTCCAGGGAGTCGATGGCGTGGACGCGGAACAGTTCCTCGCGCTGGTCGAGCATCGCGCGCACGGAGTCGATGGTGCGGGCGGCGCGCTCGCGGTCGGCGCGGCCGGCGACACCGCCGACGTGCGGCAGCCCGGACAGGGCCTGGAGGCCGCCGCCGACGAGGTCGAGGCCGTAGACGCCGACCTCCTGCGGGGTGTGCGTCAGGGCCAGGGACAGGGCGAGGGTGCGCAGCAGGGTGGTCTTGCCGGACTGCGGGCCGCCGATGACCGCGGCGTGGCCGCCGGCGAGCGTGAGGTCCAGGTACCACTGGCCCTGCCACTGCTTGGTCGGGTCGTCCAGGACCCCGAGCGGCACCTGGAGCGGGCCGCGCCGCTTGGCGAGCTGCATGCCGCGCGGGCCGACCTCCACGGGCCCGGCGACCTTGTCGAGGGCGATGGCGGAGGGCAGCGGGGGCAGCCAGATCTGGCGCACCGGGCGGGCCCCGGCACGCTCCAGCTGGTCGATGAGGACGCCCATCTCGGTCGGCCCGGTCTCCCGGCGCCGCATCTGGGGCTCCTCGGGCGCGGCGCCGCCCTGTTCCTCGCCGAGGGTGTTGTACGCCTCGTACTCCAGGGCGAGCGGCCCGGTGTCCTCGGTCTCGCGCTGCACGGGGCCGCGGTAGGCGCCGGACACGTAGCTGGCCTTGAACCGCTCGTAGTGGCTGGTGTCGACCTTGAGGTAGCCGAAGCCGGGCAGCGGCGGCAGGTGGAAGGCGTCCGTCGTGTCGAGGACCGTGCGGGACTCGTCGGCGGAGAAGGTGCGCAGGCCGAGCCGGTACGACAGGTAGGTGTCCAGGCCCTTGAGCTTGCCGCCCTCGATGCGCTGGCTGGACAGCAGCAGGTGCACGCCGATGGAGCGGCCGATGCGGCCGATGGACAGGAACAGGTCGATGAAGTCCGGCTTGGCGGTGAGGAGTTCACCGAACTCGTCGATCACCACGAACAGGTGCGGCAGCGGCTCCAGGTCGGGGCGCTTCTCGGCGCGCAGCGCGGCGTAGTGGCCGATGTCGGCGACGTTGCCCGCGTTCTTGAGGACCTGCTGGCGGCGCTTGACCTCGCCGGCCAGGGAGGCGTGGACGCGTTCGACCAGGCCGGCCTGGTTCTCCAGGTTGGTGATGACGCCCGCCACGTGCGGCAGGTCGGAGAAGGGCGCGAAGGTGGCGCCGCCCTTGTAGTCGACCAGGACGAGCGCCAGGTCCTCCGGCGGGTGGGTGGCGACCAGGGCGAGGACGAGGGTGCGCAGCAGCTCCGACTTGCCGGAGCCGGTGGCGCCGACGCACAGACCGTGCGGGCCCATGCCCAGCTCGGAGGACTCCTTCAGGTCGAGCAGCACGGGCTCGCGGGTGTCGCTGACGCCGATCGGCACGCGCAGGAAGGCGCGTTCGCCGCGCGGCGCCCACAGCCGGGCCAGGTCGAGGTGGGCGACGTCGTCGATGCCGAGCAGGTCGGCGAAGTCGACGGGCCCGGTCAGCGGGGCGTCCGCGCCCATCGAGTCCGCGGACAGCCTGAGCGGGGCGAGCATGCGGGCGAGGCCCTCGGCGAACGGGATGCCGACCTCGTCCACGGTGCCGTGCGCGCTGATCGGCTCGGCCTCGCGCAGGTCCTCGATGAGGATGCGGTCGCCGTCGACGGTGATGCGCACGCCCACCTGGCCGGGCTCCTGCACCCGTTCGTCCAGCAGGTGCAGCACGGTGACGCCCATGTCGCGCAGGCCGACCGCGTCGTCGGGGCGGGGCAGGTCCACCGCGTCGTCGCCGTGCGCGTCGGCGACGACGAGCAGGCGGGAGCTCATGGCGAGGGCGTCCCGGTCGGACAGGCCGCGGCGCACCTCGGCCGCGTAGGAGGCGCGGCGGCGCAGCTCGGCGCCGATCTGCCGGGCGAGCTGGGGCAGCGAGGGCGCGATGCGGCGGGCGGCGACGGGCCCGTCGAACTGCTCGGGGTCGAGCAGGTGCGGCAGCCACTTGGCCCACTCCCACTCGGTGATCCGGTCGCCGGGGGTGGCCAGCGCCATCGCCACGTCGTCGGGGGCGTGGGTGGCGGCGGTCTGCACGAGCAGCGCGCGGGCGACCTTGAGGGTGTCCTCGCGGGGGCCGATGACGCTGACGTTGCCGACGCGGTCGAGGGGGACGGTGAGCGGGAGTTCGGTGCCGGTGCTGAAGCGGTTCACGAGCGCGGACGCCTCGTTCAGCATGAACTCGTCGGGCGGCGTGAGCACCGAGCTGCCCTGCTGGCCGATCTTCAGGTCCCGCACCCGCATCTCGCCGGTGCCGACGCGGATGCGCAGGAAGTCGGCGTCGAGGCGGCGCCGCTCCCACAGCCGGGCCGGGTCGCGGACGATGTCGTACAGGGCGTCCGGCGGCGGGTTCAGCACCTGGGTGCTCTCCCGGCGCTCCCGCTCCTGGCGGGACAGTTCCTCGCGCTGGTCCTCCAGGTAGGCGAGGTAGGCCTCGCGCTGGGTGCGGCGGGTGCGCTGGGCCTTGCCGCGCTGCGAGAAGACGAGGATCAGCGAGCCGGCGATGGTGACGACGAGGATGATCGCGCCCAGCGCCGCGAACTGGCTGTTGCGCATGACCGTCATCATCACGACGGACGACATCACACCGGCCACGGGCAGCAGCGAGGTCGCGATGGAGCCGCCCTTGCCGTCGGGCAGGTTGGGCGGCGCCTCGATGGTGCGCGGCTCGGGTGGGGCCGGCGGCCGGGTGGTGCGGGCCGGCCGGTGGATCAGTCGGGTGCTCATCGTCTCGCCCTGTCCTCGAAGTCCTTCAGGTTCCCTTCCGGCGGGGGTGGTTCAGCGACGCTTCTGGGAGAGCTGGAAGACCTCCGCGGCCAGCCGGGTGGCGGCCTGCCGGGTGGCCCGCGCGAGCAGTTCGGTGCGGATGGTGCCGCCGGCCGCCAGATGCCGGTCGTACGGCAGGACGCGCACGCTCGCCCCGGTCGCCTTCAGCCGCTCGGCCGCCTTGCCGAGGTCGAGGCCGGGGTGCGGCACGGTCTCGGTGAGGACGACGACGGTCGTGGTGGTGATGTCCCGGGGCAGGCCGCGCATCCACTGCAGGACGGCGTGCGTGCTGGCGATGCCCTCCAGCGTCGCGGGCACGGTGAGCACCCGGGCCTGGGCGGCGGACAGGGCGGTACGGGCCACCTCGGCGGGCAGGGTCTCGCAGTCGACCACGGTCACGCCGAAGTAGCGCCGCAGCGACACCATGACCCGCTCGTAGCCCCGCGTGTCGAGCATGGCGCCGACCTGGCCCTGGCTGCCGGGCAGCAGCCAGGCGTTGTCGGGCAGCTGGACGAGGTAGCCGGTGACGTCGAGCAGCGTCATCTGCGGCTCCACGACGTCGGCGAGGTCGCCGGTCGTCCAGCGCAGGCTCTCCGCGCCCATCCTGATCGGCAGCGAGCCGAGCGCCGGGTCCGCCTCGACCAGCAGGACCGGGTCCTGGCGGTAGTGGGCGTACGTCGCGCCGAGCAGGGCGGCGACCGTCGTCTTGCCGGAGCCGCCGCGGATGGACGTCACGGCGATCTGCCGGCCGGTGGTCACCGGCTGCTGCAGCGCCTCGGCGGTGGCGGTGGTCTCGGCGACCTCGCGGGCCGCGGAGGACGACACGGTACGGCGTACGGCGCGCAGGGCGCGGGCGCCGAAGGACTCCCCGCGCCGGGGCTTGAGGCCGGCGGCGGCGAGCTGCTTGTCGATGACCGGGGAGGAGTCGGGGGTGGTGCGGGAGGAGCGGGCGCGGGCGGCGGGGGCCTGGGGCTGGGCGTGCGCCTGCGGTTGGGCGTGGGCCTGCTGCGGCGGCTGCGGCTGCGCGGGGTAGGTGCCGTCGGCGTACTGCTGGGGGTAGTGGTGCTGGGGCGTGTGCCCGTGCTGGGGGTACTGCTGGGCGTGGGGCTGCGGCTGGGCCGGGTAGGGCTGCTGGTCGCCGTACCCCTGGGGCTGCTGGGCGGCCGGGTGGCCGTACGCCTGGCCGCCCTGCGCCGGCTGCTGGGCGGCGGTGGGATAGCCGTACGCCGGGTCCTGGGCGTGGGGCTGGGCGGGCTGCTGGGCTGCCGGGTAGCCGTACGCCGGGTCCTGGGCGGGCTGCTGGGCTGCCGGGTAACCGTACGCCGGGTCCTGGGCGTGGGGTTGCGCGGGCTGGTGGGGTTGCTGGGCGTTCGGGTAGCCGTACGCGGCGGCCTCGCCCCGGGCGGGCTGCGGATAGCCGTAGCCCTGGCCCTGGTGGGGAGCGTCCGGTCCGGGCGTGCCCTGCTGCTGGGTCTCCGCCTGCTGCTGCGGCTCCTGCTGTGGCTGTCCGTCCGGTCCCGTGGCACGCCGCTGTGCCGCGCCGCCCCTCAGGTCGCGCAGCACATCGCCCTGCCAGTTGTCCCCGTTCGGCATGTCGCCCTTCTCTCCTGCGACGCCCGCTTCGTCGTCCCGCGTCGTCACGCGCGGAGGCGACGGCGCGTCGGCGTCTCGTCGTCGAAGCCTCAGAACTTGTTGAGCAGCTGCCCGTAGATGCCGAACACCCCCACGGCGAGCGGGAACAGCCCGATCACGCCGAGGGACTCGATCAGATCGGCGAACCGCCGCAGCCGGACCCGCACGTGCTCCGGCGGCTCGATGCCGAGGACCAGCAGCGGCAGCAGCGCCGCGGCGCCCAGCAGGACGAGCGCGCCGACGCCCCCGGAGTGGTCCAGCCAGAGCACCGCGAGCCGTACGACGAGCAGTGCCGCCGCGGCGAACAGGGCCACGACCTCGGCGATCAGGGGGAAGGCCCGGGCCCGGGACAGCAGCACCACGGCGGTGAGCGCGGCCAGGGTCACCGTCCACACGGTCGGTTCCTTCGCCGTGGTCAGCAGCCAGCCGCCGGCGACGGCGGACGCGGCGGTGACCACGGTGGCGAGGGCGAGTCCGCGGTGGGTGGCGGCGAGGGCGTTGGCGACCTCGTGCCGGCTCACCGACGTACCCGAGGAACGCCGGTCGTCGAGCCCGGTGAGCCCGGAGGCCATCAGCGCGAAGCGCGGCAGCATGCCGAGCAGCACGACGGAGAACACGGCCATCACGGCACCGAGCCGGTCCGGCCGGTCCTGCAGGGCGGCGACGATCTCCCACACGGCGGTGACGGCGGCGATCGCCCCGGCGCCGATGAGCCCGCCGCGGCCGAGCGGCGAGAAGTAGGCGAGCAGCACCAGGCTGACGACCAGCGAGGCGGCGACAGCGGCCAGCCGGACGGTGCCGGACCAGTCGTGGGCGTCGGCTGCCGTCCAGGCGGTGAGCAGGCCGAGTCCGCCCGCGGCGAGCAACAGGGCGGTGGCCAGGCCCCGGTTGCCGCGCCCGATCCTGGCGACGAGCGCGCCCGCGACGAGGAAGAGGGCGGTGACGGCCGCGAGCCCGGCGGCCACGTGCTCCAGCGCGAACTCGCGCCGGGCCAGCAGGGCCGCGGTCACGGCGAACACGACGACGGCCACACCGGCGCTCGCGCGGCGCGCGGCGGGGCGCCAGCGCCAGGCCCGCAGGTCGAGGTCGTCGGCGACCTGGTCGGTGACGTCGTGGACGACGGGCGCGGGCGGTGCGGCGTGCGCGCGCACCAGGCGCAGTACGGCGCCGTCCGGGACCTCCGCCGAGGACAGGGTGGCGTCGTGCGGCAGCGCGGAACCGTCGGAGGTGATCAGCTGGCGGGTGGTCGGCCGGGTCGCGGCCCGGTCGTCGAGCAACCGCAGGATGTCGGGGAGCAGTTGGCCGATCGCCGTGTCCGACGGGAGGACGAGGTCGGCGCGCCGTCGCTCACCGATCAGGGTGACCCGGCTCAACTGGGTGCGGGACGTCGTTGCTGTGCTCACCACTCACCGGAACCTATCATCGCGTTGTCTCGGCCCAGGGGGCCTTCCGGCATGACCATGCGCATGATCACTTCGACTGTTTCGGCAGTCGACTGCCCGGCGTTCACCGCTGCTCCGCGCCCTTGTCGGCGCCGCCCGAGGGCGAGGCGCTCGGCTTGGGGTTGTACAGCTGCTCCTGCTGCTGCCGCTGCTTCTCCTGCTCGGCCTTCTGCTTCTCCATCATCGACTGGACGAAGGACCAGCCGACGCATCCGGCGCACAGTACGGCCGCGATCGCGATGCCCGCGAAGAGTTTTCCGAGCCGCTCGTCCGCCGTCCGCCTGGAGCGTTGCGCGCCGAACAGCAGCGCGTCGCGCATCCGGCGCCGACGCACCGCCACCGACTCCAGCAGCTGGCTGTCGTAGTCCCGTGCCATTCAGTCGTCCCCGTGGGTGCGTCTTCCTGTGCGTGCGTCTACGTGTAGGCGGAGTCGGTCGGAGTCGGTCTCCCGGAACCGGGCCGAGACCGCGTGACGCGACGGCGTCCGCCCCGCGTGCGCCGCCGGGCAGCGGGCGGGCGGCGGGTCCACCGAAGGCACGGCCGGCACGTCGCAGTGCCCCGGTGTGCACCGGCGCCTGTGCTGCGGCATGCGAGATCCCCCTACTTCGCCTCGGCAACATAAGCCATGGAGGGGCATTCAGTACACCCGGGGCCGGACGTCCCCACACCGGTCCGGGCGCGGTTTCGGACCGCTCCGTCACGCTCCCCCGGCCAGCCCGGACACGATCATCACGAGCACCCAGAGCACCGGGACGAGGCCGACGTACGCGAGCGGCCGGCGCCGTACCGGCACCCCCGGATCGAAGCGCGGCCCGCCCGTGCCGGGCCCCGGAGCCGCGAGTTTCCTGACGTGGCGCACGGCGAGGGCGTTGCGGACCAGCGCGAGGGGCGCGAAGACGAACAGCGAGAAGGGGCTCCACCAGCCCTGCCAGAGCGTGTACGTGGTCAGCGTCCGGTACACGGCCAGCCCGCACGTCAGGCACATCGGCCCGGCCGTCTTCTTGAACCGCATGAGCACGAGCAGCGCCTGATGGGCGCGGAACGTGACGTCGACGGCGGGGGAACCTCCGCAGAATCTGCACACTGCGGGGGGCTGGTGCGGGGGTCGGTCTGCGGGCACGGACGAGTCCGTCGCGACGGTCGCCGCGGGGGCGTCGGCGGTTGCCCTCATGGTGTCGGCGGTCACCGTCGAGGTGTCGGCGGTCGCTCCCGAGGCGTGCCAGGCGCGCAGAGTGGCGGCCACGGCGTCGAAGAGGCCGTCCTCCACCGACTCGGCGATGTGCCCGTCGCAGAACCGCTCCCCGCGCACGATCGCCGTCGCGGCGCGTACGGCGTCGGCCGGGGCCAGCAGCTGCCCCTCCGGCGGCGGCTTGGGCATGGGCACGCCCATCCAGCGGTGCTCGGGGGTGACGGCGCCGACGCCGTGGAGCGCGTCCACGGCACGCTGCAACGGCTTGCTGTAGAGCGGGAACGCGACGTGCGTCGCGCCGCTCGGCAGCTTGTGCCCGCCGCCCCACTTCACGTCCCGGTCCTCGTCCGTGAGGGCGTCGAAGGCCTCGGCGAGTTCGCGCCAGGCGTCGTCGTCCGGGGGCGCGAGCTGGGCGAGCAGCCGCCGGTCGTCCTCCGGGGTGACGATCCGGGCGAGTTCCTCGACGGTCTCCTTGCCGGGGGCCGCGGTGACGGGGCCGGCGCCGGGCTCGCGGCTGAGGAGGTTGAGGACGCCGAGCGGGGCGAGCCCGCGTTCGTGGGCCTCACGGGCCTGGCGGGCCCATTCCCGCCCGGCGTGATAGGCGGCGACGCTGCCCGCGAGCCGGTCCGTCCAGCCGACGTCGGTGGCGTCGGCCCAGAGGAATCCGGCGACTTCTTGGGTGGGGGTGGTGACGGTGACGTAGTGCAGGGACATGGCTGTTTCACTCACGACGGACGGCTGACAACCGTCCGTTCACAGGGGTTCACGCCTGGTCGGCGAGAGCCTTGACGGTCGCAGCGTTCGGTGCCTGCTTGTGGGAGCCGGGAAGGATCTGTCCGACACCACCCGCTCCGCCTTCACGGGTCAGCTCGGCCAATGCCTCGGAAGGACGGATGCCCCGCTCCTTCGCATCGTGGAGCCGCGTGCTCCACGTGACGCCCTCGTTGAAGGCACGCGGGCCGCCTGCCTTCCTGGTGACCCAGCCCGCGGCATCGTCCTCGTCGCTCGCCCAGGCATATCCGAGCACGGAGCCGGCCTCCGGGTCGACGACAGTGACGTACTGCACCGGCTTGTCCGTCGTCGACCGGTAGCGGGGCGGGCCGCCCGGCTTGGCCTCCAGGGGCAGGTCCTCGTTCAGGCGCGGGTTGACCGGCCGTTCACTGGTCATGACGTGCACATCCCTCTGTGTCTGATGCCTGGCCGACTAGTGCCGGGGCAGTACCTCGCCGTAGACCTGCCACTTGCCTGCCTCATCCATGAAGACGCGGGTCACCTTGAACTCGGTGCCACGAGCCAGCAGCAGTTCCCGTTCCTTCACGTCGAACTGGCTGACCTTCTCCAGCCACAGTGCAGGGGTGCCCTTCGGAACTCGGAGATGGAGAATCGCGGGCTTGTCCTTGAAACCGTCCACCGGGTGGTTGCCGAGAGACGTGGAGGTGTACCCCTTGTCCGGGTAGGTGTTCCCGAGCATATCGGCAGGCGAGTCGAGATTGAGATGGTCGAGCCCGGTACCGCGTACCACCATGATGTTGTCGGGGACAGGACGGCTCGACAGAACCCTGTCCACTTCATCGATGGCATGCAGGGTCGCCGGATCCGGTCCGTAGCCGCCGGTGCCCCTGAGGTACCCGTTCATGTCCTTGTAGGACGGGAAGCCTTCGCCGGTGTAGTCGTTGAGAGCCTGGCGGGCAGAGGGGTCCAGGTTGTCGACGTAGTCGTTCCAGTAGTCCCGTCCGTACGCGATGGCTGCCGTGTCGTCGGCGAACGGCAGGGTCCCCTCCGCCAGCTCCGCAGCAGCGACCGCGTGCTTCTCCTCGTCGGAGAGCCGCATGAAGTCGGCGTGCGACATCTGCGGCTTGTACTCGAACGGCTCGTCCGCCGCCCCGCCGCCCGGCACGTCCGTGCCCTGGTGGCCCGGGGCGTCCGGCACGTCGGTGCCGTGGTGCGCGGCGGCGTCGGTCGCGGTGTCGCCGACGTGGGCGGCGTCGTCACCGGCGTGGGACGCGTCGTCCGCACCGTGGGCGGCATCGTCACCCGCGTGCGCGGCGTCGTCGGCCCCGTGAGCCGCGTCGTCCGTGTAGCCGCCGGGGGCGTCGTAACCGCCGCTGCCCGGAGCGTCGTGACCGCCGGTGTGGGGCGGCGTGCCGTTGTCGTACGCGGACGGACCCGGGACGTTGTCGTACGCGCCCGGTCCGGGCACGTTGTCGTACGCGCCGGGACCCGGGACGTGGCCGCCCGGCGTGTGGCCGTACGGCGTCTGGGTCGGTGTCGCGTCGAGGGAGCCGCCGGGGACGTGGCCGCCGACGGGGGTGTTCACGCCGGGCTGGTTGGAGTGACCGGCGTTGGCCGCATTGTCCACGGTGTGCACGCCACCGTCGCCCGCGTGGACCCCGGCGTACACCGGCTGCTGGCCCTGCGGGATCGTCCAGTGGTCGGGCAGCGTGGGAGCCGTGGTCCCGTGCGGGACGGTGGGCGTCGTCTCGTGGCGGATCGGCGTCGCGTCGATCACGCCGTTGGGCGCGACGATGTTGCCGTTCGGGGCGAGCGTGCGCCCGTCGGGAAGCTGGACCGAGCCGTCGGGGAGGGTCGGGATGTCGATGGTGCCGACGCCCTTGAGGCTGGTGGCGATGTCGCCGATCTTCGACAGACCGGCCCCGGCGCCCTTGGCGATGTAGGTCATGGGGTCGATGACCCGGCCGGCCTTGCCGGCGACGGACAGCGCCTTGGACACGGCGCCGGCCTTGCCCGCACCCGAGGCGGCGGCGCCCGCACCGCCCGTGAACACGGTGGTCACGACGTTGAAGGTGACCGCTCCGGCCGCGCGGGCGGGGTTCTTGCCCCACTGGTCCCACGCCACCAGCGCCTTGCCGGTCTCCTTCATCGCGGTGCGCGAATCACGGATCCAACCGGGCAGTTTGTTGTCCGGGAGCGACCAGAACATCGCCCCCACGCCGGGGATGGAGGAGAGGGCGAGCCCGGTGGCGAGCTGGGCGAGACCCTTCCAGGCCTGGCCCATCGCCTCCCAGCCGCCGAAGCCCACCAGCGTGCCCAGGCCCTTGATCGTGCCCCAGACGCCGTCCACGATCAGCCCGTCCCACACGAAGGACTTCACCCAGTGGCCGACCTCGTACCAGTGGTGCTTCTCCTCCACCGGGTCACCCCAGGGAAGCTTCGCGTTCTTCATGTCCTCGGCCGAGAACCCGTACTGGTCCTTGCGGTCCGAACCGTCCCCCGCGACCATCTGCGTGCCGCCCCACAACGCCGTGATCTTGTTGTGGCACGCCCGCTCAGCCGCCCAGAAAGCAGCAACCGTCGCCGTGATCTCGTCACGGATCCCGTTGTGCTCCTCGACCTTGTCCCCGTTGTATTGCCACTCGTCGTCGTCCTTCACGGAGTCGACGAAGGTCTGCGCCCTGGTCTTGAGTTCCTTCAACTTCTCGACCAACGGCCGGACTTCGGTCGCGTACGAGGACAGGGCCGAGGACACCGTCTCCAGATCGTCCGCGAACGCGTCCGCCTTGTCCTTCACCGGCTTGGTGGTGGCGAACAACTGCTCCGCCTCCGGCGCCCGGTAGTACGCCGACAGGCCCTGGAACTGGGAGTGGACGTCACTGCCCGCACCGCGGATGTTCCCGGCGTCCTTCTTCAGGCCGGCGTAGTCCTTCTCCAGCTGCGCCAGGTTGCCGGTGAACTGCGGAATCTGATCCGGCTGAATCACGCCTTACCCACCCCGGGCATGTCGATCTTCGGCGCGGCAAGCGTCTTGCGCTGCGCCTCGGCGGCCATCTCCTGGTCGCCGTTGAGATAGGCGGTGGTGGCATCGACCACGCCCTGCAGTGACTTGCCCGCGCGGGCCGCGACGAACTGCAGGTCTTTGGACGCGCGTTCGGCGTACTGCGACAGCGCCAGCGCGACGAGTCCGCCCGCCGCCTGCTCGCCGCCCCCGCCGCCTTCGGCGGAGATCGTGCCCGCACTGGACGCGGCCGACGTCAGATGGTCACCGAAATTCTTGCCGTACGTCTCGAACTTCGACGCCGTCTCACCGGTCGTCTTCAGCACACTCGAAATGCCCTGCGGCTTCAGATCCCAGCCGGTCACCGAGAACCCCCGTACTCCTACGACTCACCACTTACGACTCACGGACGACGGAACCCGGCGATCAGCCGATGTTGTCGACGGCGGCCTTGGCCCGCTGCAGCGTCGACTGCGCCGTGTTGTCGTTCTTCTCCAGCGTCGTCTTCAGCAGGTGAATGATGTTCTTGACCTCCTGGGACGCCTTGTTCCACCGCTGTTCCTTGCCGTGGTACTCATCCGCCACGCCATCAGCCGTGAAGTCCGCCATCGCCGCCTTCACCTGCCGGTCACGCTGACCGATGACCTCCTCCAGCCGCCCGATCACCGACTGGATGTTGCTCTGCGCGTCAGCCGACGCACCCGTGTCGTACGACCGACGGTCCGCACCCGCACCAGCCATCACACACCACTCCCCGTGAGAAACCCGTGAAAAAGAAACGTGCCTTGCCCGACGTCCGGCGGTCGGGCCGGCCGGTGCGCATCAGCGGAAGCGCGCCCCGTCGAAGTTGGCCGCAGCCATCTGCTGCCGCGCGTTGTCGCCCTGCTCCTGGTCACCGGAGCTGAACGCCCCGTCCATGCCGGCCTGACCGCCCAGGATCGCCGACAGCGACCCGTTCAGGTCATTGGCGATCTGGTCGGCCCGCGCCTTGAACTGGTCGAACATCGCCCGGCCCGAACCGTTGAACTTGCCCTCCAGCGGCTGCGCCGCCTGCACCAACTGCCGCACCAGACTGCCGAGATCGTCACTCGCGCCGCGCGAGTCACGCTGCAGCGTGGACAGCGTCTGCGCGCCCATGTCGAACTTCATACCGAACTCGCTCCCCCTCGGGCCGCAGAGGCGACCATTCTCGGACCACTTGGATCACTGATCACTCGGATCACCGCATGAATGTCAGTCACGTCTATCAACCCAGCAGTCACGTGTGCAATCCAGGTCCCAGTCGCTCACAGAAGCCCCACATTTGGCGAGAGCGGCCGGAGGACTCGGTGGGTGACACCCCAGCCACAGCGGGTCACCTTCGTGCGCTTCCTCTGTCTACAGTGACGACCATGCGTATGAAGATCGTTACGGCAGTGGGCCTGATGTGCTTGCTGGCCACGGCCTGCGGAAGCACGGACGCGACCTCGGACGACGCGGGCGGTGAACCGTCCGGCGGTCCGAGCGTCACCAGGTCGCCGCTCCCCCAGCGCCTGGACCAGCCGGACATGAACCCGGACCTGGAGCCGGCCGCGCCGGCCGACGACGCCCCGTTCTCGAAGCGGCTGGAGCACGAACTGATCGTCCAAACTCTGGACATGGCTCAGGCCGAGGGCGCGACGACCGCCAAGTGCCCCGCCGGCCTCAAGGCCGCCAAGGGCAAGAAGGCGGCGTGCACGACGACGTACGAGGGCCTGAAGATCGACTGGACGGTCACCTTCGGCGACGACGCGTCCTGGTCGTCGGACTACGTGAGTACGAGGCGAAGCCGAGCGCGGGCATCATCACCAGGGCCGGCGTGGCCAAGCTCCTGTTCGGCAACTTCAAGGGCTACATCGACCACGCGCTGTGCAACGACATCCCGAAGGCCACCCTGGCGCCGCTCGACACCACGTCGACGTACGAGTGCGAGGTCGTCGACAAGGGCAGGAAGCCGACGGGCATCGCGACGAGCACGGTACGGGCGACGAAGAACGGACCGCGGGCGTACTGAGCCGCTGCCGCTGGCTCGCAGGGGGCACAGGGGCTCCTTGACGAGGTCGGCACCGTCGAGCACGGCGCCCCGGAGAACGGCATCGTTCAGGTTGCCCCGCACCAGGGGAGGCGCCGGTGACATCAGCGCCGCCGAGGTCGGCCCCCTCATCCGGCGCAGGCGATGCACAGCCTCCAAGAACCAGGACGCGCATGCGGCGCACGCTTCAGCATCGACAGGGGTCCTCCGTCGGTGGCGCGTTCAGCCCACAAGGCTCGTAATCACTCGTCTCGCTGAAGTGCTTGCACACGGCACGGGGATTGCCGCGGCCGGGGAGTCCGCGCAACCGCCGCTGAGGCGTCACTAGCGTGGGCTGATGACCTGCATTCGGCCGCCCTTGCCGTGAATCCATGCCTCGAGTTCAGCTCCAGCCAACTCGCGGGAGGTCGCCCCGTCCACGACTGTCACTGGACCAAGTACCGTACCCGTCGCCCCGCCCAGTTCGGTTTCCTCATCCAGTACGACCTGGAAAGAGTTCTCCTTGAAAACCGCTTCCCGCAGGTCGGCGGCACAGAAGTTCACCTTGTGCAGCAGTGCCCCCATGAATTGGGCACCGCGGCAACTCGCCCCCGATGCATCGACGCCGTAGAGCGACGCCTTCACCAGGTCCGCGCCGTCCAGGCGCGCGTCTCTCAGCACGGCGTCGTCCAGAGTCACGCGCACTAAGGAACACGCCGTGAGGTCGGCCCCCGTGAAATCGGCGCCCTGCGCGTCGGACCGGTACAGGTCCGCCTCGGCCAGCTTTGTGCCCACGAGTTTCGCGTCGGTGAACCACGACTCGGCGAAGTCACCGCCCGTGAGGTCGGCCCCGCTCAGGTCCAGGCCCACGGCGTCGAGACCGCCCTCGTCGTCGAGCCACTCCCTCAGACGCTGCGCAGCGGCTGCGTCCGGCGGAAAACTCACAGGGGACCAGTCCTTACGGGTACCAGATGACATCGTCTTCCCAGCCGTTCTTCGCACAATGGACTTGACGTCGTCGATTGCTGCCTGGTTCGCGTTCCTGACATCAATGAGCTTCTTCAGCGTTGCCGCTCCAGGGTGAGTACAGCTTTGGCGATTGACGTCATGCGGTTCGGGCTGCAGCGGGCTCTGCGGAAGATCCGCCGGGACTTCAGGCTGGCGACACCGCGTTCGACCGGTGCCCGCGCGCGGCCAGGGCCCGGTTGACGGTCTTCTCGGTGGGTGTGAGTTCCTGCAGGGGCCTGCGCTTGATGCCTGTGGTCAGCCAGGGGCCACCGCCCTGGTAGGCGAGATCGGCCAGGATGGGGACGCCCTGGCGCTCGCAGATACGGATGAGGCGGTGGGTGCGAGCAGCGGTCAGGTCGTGAGCCCGGCCCGGCAGCGCGGGTGAGAGCCACAGCAGGCAGCCCTGTGGGTCGGTGACCACCTGCACGTTCACTCCGTGCCGGCGGTGCTTGTGGGAGTAGTCCGCGCGTGAGTCGCCGACCCGGTCGCACTCGGCGAGGGTGCCGTCCAGCAGGACGAAGTCGGGGTCGGCCTCGCGCAGGACCTTCAGCAGACCCGGCGCGCGCTGGGCGAGCAGGTGGATGACCGCACTGGTGTAGGCGTGGGCGGTGGACTCGCTGATCCCGAACCCAGCAGCGCTCTTCGCCAGGGTGGTGTGCTCGCGTAGGTACACCAGTGCCACCATCGCGCGCTGAGACGGGCGGAGCTTGCAGCGCCGGTCGCCCTCACGGGTGACGATGAGCATGGTGACCCACTCCACGAGTGCATGCGGCAGGTCGAGTGCGGCAGGATAGATGACCAACGAGGCCCCTGAGCAGCGTGGTTGAGACGTCAGACGTCTCGATCAACTGCCCGGGGGCCTCGCTCGTTGCGCTTGGTGGGCGTCACCTGATCGGGGCCCAGCTCGAAGAAGCTCACTGTTCCGCGCAGCGCCACTTGCGTCTCAGGCCCAGCGGGCGACGGCACTGGTGCGGTGAACAGCTCGCGCAAACAGATCTGCAGGCCGCCGTCTCCCTCGTGCTCGCGTCCCCAGGTCCGACGGGCGACGGTACTGGTGGCCCTCATGATGTCTCCCTCGGCCACTACCGCGCCTGATGGGAGTGCCGTTGACCGGCTTCAAGGTGTCCTAAGACCGTTCAGAGTTGGTCGGTGACATCAGGTCCTCGGCCGTCCACGACCACCGGCTCGTCGACTCCGTATCCCACAGCTCGTCCAAAGTTCGTCGGCTGGCCGGGCTCGGCCTCGGCTCCCAGCACGGCCTCCAGCTCCCGCAGCGCGGCGGCAAGCCGGGGAGCGTTGCGCCGGTGCACCTCCGGATGCGGGTGACCCCGGAAGTCGAACGGCCCCCAGATGTCGTGATGCACGGAGACCTCGGCCGACAGCCCCAATTCCTCAGGGGAAACCGTCAATTCCACGAGTTGATACTCACGTCGGAACACGCCGTGCTCGTCGAACCAGGCTCCGTTCCCCACGACGAGGATGTCTCCCGCGACTGCTTCCGGATAACCCACGGGACGCATTTTTTGAACGCGTTGGAATACCTGCTCGTCGTCGATCTGCCCGAGAAGGTGCAGACGGGTCGAGGCCGGAGCACCCCCCGAACCCGGAATGAACCACGACCATTCCAGGCTGCGCGGCTCCAGGAGCTCGTGTTTCCGCAGGACGTCAGCCATCCGGGCAGCGGCGACCAGCGCCGATCGCAACCCGGGCGGCGCGTAGTCCTCCAGGTCCCAGAACCAGGACGCGCATGCACGCGGCGCACGCATCAGCATGGACATGATTATTCCTTACGGATAAGTGGGGCCGTTGGCCGGAATCGTGATGGAGCCGTCCTCGAATCGCAACACAAAGGTGGCTTCTGTCATCCTAGCGCGGGACGCAATCCGAGCCATGATCTTATCCGTCAGTGCCGCCTTGACATCGTGCACGTCCAGGATCGCCACCTTGATGCCGTCAATGGGGCCCTTCAACTGCTTGCCGGCAATGCCCTTGGTGGCACTGTTGAGCCCCGCAGCACTGTCGACGTCCTTCAATTGGGCACCGTACAAAATCCGGTCACCGGACTTGACCAGAACATCCAGGTCGAGACCAGCTCCCGGGTCTTTCAATTCCAGCGCCAACCCTTCGACACCACGGGCCTGGAGATCTGCCGCATGCTCCATCGCCATGTAAACAGCAGGGGTCATGTCGCTCGCCTTGCTGACTTGCTTGCACTGCGACAGAAGCTCGCCATATCCGGGAAGCTCGGCCAAATTCCCCTCGATGATGTGCTTGGCAATTCCGGCACCGTACTCACTCCTGCCCAGCCCGGCGAGTGACTTGTCAATATCGTGACGCGCCATCCTCGCCTTCGCCAGTTGCTCGGCGACGGCCGCCTCTTGGTCCGGCTGCATCGGGCCGGTGGGAGCAGCCGGGGTCTCGTTTCCTTCTCGGTAGTCCACCTCCGGCGGTTCCTGCCTGTGGCCGGTCCCGCCGTTGCCTTCCCCGACGGGACCCGGGCCCTGCCCGCCGTGCTGCGGTTCACCCTGTCCGCCCACCGGGCTTTCATGGCCACCGGGCGACGGCGGTTCGTGACCGCCGGTCGGCGGCGTCTCGTGCGCTCCGCCGCCGGGACCCGGACCGTCCGTGGGACCGCCTGGGGTGTCGTGGCCGCCGCCACTCGGCGGTTCGTGGCTGGCCGACGGCCCCGGGCCGTTGTCGTAGGCCGAGCCGCCCGGCAGGTTGTCCGCAGCCCCGCCCGGCAGGTTGTTCCCCGCCCCAGTCCCAGCCCTCGGTATATCCCCGCCCGCCTGGACCGTCGGAGCCGTCTGGACGTCCTCGGTCACCCGGCCGGCATCCCCCAGGCCGTCGTTGCCCAGGCGTATCACCTGCCCCGCGTTGTCGACCGTGGCCGCGCCCGCGCCCACCAGCGCCGGTTCCCGGACCGGGGAGTCCACCCGCGGGGTGTCCGCTCCCGACGCGGGCGGCGTCACATCGGGCTGGTCGACGATGTCGCCCGGGCCGTCCGCGCCCTTCTGCACGACGTTGCCGCCCTCGTCGAGGATGTTGCCGTCCGGGTCCAGGTACTGCGCCGGCACACCGTCCTCGGTGGGCAGCTTCACCGTGCCCGGCGGCAGCACCGTGGCGTTGTCGGGCAGCTTCACGTTCCCGTCCGGCAGCCGCGTCGCGCCGTCCGGGATCGCCGTGCCCTCCGGCAGGCTCACCGTGCCGTCCGGCAGCCGCACAGCACCCTCCGGCAGGGCGATCGCGTTCGCCGGGAGCGCCGGGATGTCGATGGTGCCGACGCCCTTCAGCGCCGCGCTGATGTCCCCGACCTTCGACAGGCCCGCACCCGCGCCCT
>NZ_JBFBAX010000021.1:0-128394 GCF_040682395.1 Streptomyces sp. NPDC051207
GGACGCGGATCACGCACCGCCGGAACCAGACCCCGCACCCGCTCCACCACCCGACGCAGATGCTCCGGCGTCGTACCACAGCAACCACCCACCAGGGACAGGCCGTAGTCGCGGACGAAGCTCTCCTGCGCCTGGGCCAGCTCGGGGGCGGTCAGCGGGTAGTGGGCGCCGTCCGAGGTCAGGACGGGCAGGCCCGCGTTCGGCATGCAGGACAGCGGCACGCGCGCGTGGCGCGAGAGATAGCGCAGGTGCTCGCTCATCTCCGCCGGGCCGGTGGCGCAGTTCAGGCCGATCATGTCGATGCCCAGCGGCTCCAGCGCCGTCAGCGCCGCACCGATCTCCGACCCCAGCAGCATCGTGCCCGTCGTCTCCACCGTCACCGACACGATCAGGGGCACGTCGTGACCGGTGGCCTCCATCGCGCGCCGGGCGGCGACGACGGACGCCTTGGTCTGCAGCAGGTCCTGCGTGGTCTCCACGAGCAGCGCGTCGGCGCCGCCGGCGAGCAGGCCCTCGGCGTTCTGCTGGTAGGCGTCGCGGATCGCGGCGAAGGTGGTGTGGCCGAGGGTGGGCAGCTTGGTGCCGGGACCCATCGAACCGAGCACCCAGCGCTGCTGCCCGGTCCGCTCCGTGAACTCGTCCGCGACCTCGCGGGCGATGCGGGCGCCCGCCTCGGACAGCTCGACGATCCGGTCGGCGATGTCGTACTCGCCGAGGGCGGCGAGGTTGGCGCCGAAGGTGTTGGTCTCCACGCAGTCCACGCCGACGGCGTAGTACTCGGCGTGGACAGTGCGGACGATGTCCGGGCGCGTCACGTTGAGGATCTCGTTGCAGCCCTCGAGGTTCTCGAAGTCCTCGAGCGTGGGGTCCTGGGCCTGGAGCATGGTGCCCATCGCCCCGTCGGCGACCACCACACGGGTGGCGAGCGCCTCACGGAGGGCGGACGCGCGGGTCCGGCTGTCGGCAGTGGGGGTCGGCGGCAACGAGGCCATGAAAGGGCTCCCTTTGATGCGACGGCTGTCGGCTTTGCGGCTGCCCGGAGCCGGCTCACCTGGAGCCCCCGGGGCATGACGCACGCCGCCAGGGTAGCCGGGACGGGGGCCCGATGGTCAGAGGGTCCACAGGCCGGACGAGGATGGCGGACGGCGCGGCACCCGCCACGCCGGAGCGCGCACCCGTCACGCTGGGGGCGGCACGCGCCACGCCGGAGGCGCGCCCGTAGGGATGTGGCGCGGCATCCACCACGCCGGGCGTGGCCGCCGGCCGTGGCGGGATTCGGCCGATCATTGGCAACAGGTCGGCAGCGACCGGTAGTGTTCGACATTGCCGAACGGCGGCAGCGACGTCGTGAGTCGACGCTCGAAGGGGACGGAGGCAGGACGGCGATGGCACGGAACATCCAGTCGCTCGAACGGGCGGCCGCGATGCTGCGGCTGCTCGCGGGCGGCGAGCGGCGGCTCGGCCTGTCGGACATCGCCTCGTCCCTGGGCCTCGCCAAGGGCACCGCCCACGGCATCCTGCGCACCCTCCAGCACGAGGGCTTCGTCGAGCAGGACGAGGCCTCAGGGCGCTATCAGCTGGGCGCCGAGCTGCTGCGGCTGGGCACGACCTACCTCGACGTGCACGAGCTGCGGGCGCGGGCCCTGGTGTGGACGGACGACCTGGCCCGCTCCAGCGGCGAGAGCGTCTACCTGGGCGTCCTGCACCAGCAGGGCGTCCTGATCGTGCACCATGTCTTCCGGCCCGACGACAGCCGTCAGGTCCTGGAGATCGGAGCCATGCAGCCGCTGCACTCCACGGCCCTCGGCAAGGTCCTGTCGGCCTACGACCCGGTGGCGCACAGCGAGGCCCTGGAGGCCGACCGCAAGGCGTTCACCGACCGGACCGTCTGCGAGCTGGACGCGTTCGAGCAGATCCTCGACATGACGCGCGCCCGTGGCTACGCGGCGGACGTCGAGGAGACCTGGGAGGGCGTCGCGTCCGTCGCCGCCCCCATCCATGACCGGCGCCGCATGCCGGTCGGCTCGGTCGGCATCACCGGTGCCGTGGAGCGGCTGTGCCGGGACGGCGAGCTGCGCCCCGACCTGATCGCCGCCGTGCGCGACTGCGCCCGCGCGGTGTCCCGGGACCTGGGCGCCGGGCGCTTCTAGCACCGGGTCGCCACGCGCGTGCGTCACCGGGGACGCCGGCGATGCGGCCGCAGGTGCTGCCGCGCCGGGTCGCCACGCGCGCGTGAGCAGGGGCGCCGTGCCGCGTTCCGGGCCGGTCGTGCCCCGACGCATCCTCTGCCGCAGCCGGGGAATCGATAGTCACTGACGATCAATAACGATCGTGCTTTCGATTACAGAACCCTTGACGCACGTGCGAGGCCAGAGCAAGACTCCCGTCCATCGGTCGGCATTGTCGAACACCTACCGGCAATACGCGCTAGAGTGTGACGACGCCAAGGGCCGGCATCGCTCTCATCACCTGAGGGCGCCAGAACTCCCGGAGGGGGTTCGGCTTCCCCTGGACGAAGGACAAAGGAGTCGCGGGTGTCCAGCTCCGACATCTTCATCGGCGAGACCATCGGTACCGCCGTACTCATCCTGCTCGGCGGCGGGGTCTGCGCCGCCGTGACGCTGAAGGCCTCCAAGGCCCGCAACGCCGGCTGGCTCGCCATCGCCTTCGGGTGGGGCTTCGCCGTCATGACGGCGGTGTACATTTCCGCGCCGCTCTCCGGCGCCCACCTCAACCCGGCGGTGACGGTCGCGCTCGCCGTCAAGGACGGCGAGTGGGGCGACGTACCGGTGTACTTCGCCGGCGAGCTCCTCGGCGCGATGATCGGCGCGGCGCTGGTCTGGGTGGCGTACTACGGCCAGTTCCTCGCCCACCTCACCGACCGGGAGATCGTCGGCGGGCCCGGCGCGCAGGACACCACGGTCAAGGCCGTCGAGGCCCAGGAGAAGGGCGCGGGCCCGGTCCTCGGCGTCTTCTCCACCGGCCCCGAGATCCGCAACCCGGTGCAGAACCTCCTGACGGAGATCATCGGCACGGTCGTGCTGCTGCTCGCGGTCCTCACCCAGGGACTGAACGCCGAGGGCGACGGCCTCGGCCCGCTGGGCGGCCTGATCACCGCGCTCGTGGTGGTGTCGATCGGCCTGTCCCTCGGCGGCCCGACCGGCTACGCGATCAACCCGGCCCGCGACCTCGGCCCGCGCATCGTGCACGCCCTGCTCCCCCTGCCCAACAAGGGCGGCTCCGACTGGAGCTACGCCTGGGTCCCGGTGGTCGGCCCGCTGATCGGCGGTGCCCTGGCGGCGGGTATCTACAACGTCGCCTTCGCATGAGCATCATCTCCGGGAGCCCCCCGGCTCCCCCGAAGGCAGCGCGACCCGCCGCACACCCCGCCCGCAACCACGGAACTTCCAGGAGCACACAGTGACCGACGCGCACACCGCCGGCCCGTTCATCGCAGCCATCGACCAGGGCACCACCTCCAGCCGCTGCATCGTCTTCGACCGCGACGGACGCATCGTCTCCGTCGACCAGAAGGAGCACGAGCAGATCTTCCCGAAGCCGGGCTGGGTCGAGCACGACGCCACCGAGATCTGGACGAACGTCCAGGAGGTCGTCGCCGGAGCCGTCGCCAAGGCCGGCATCACCCGCGACGACATCAAGGCCATCGGCATCACCAACCAGCGCGAGACGACCGTGCTGTGGGACAGGAACACCGGCGAGCCCGTCCACAACGCCATCGTCTGGCAGGACACCCGCACCGATACCCTGTGCAAGGAACTGGGCCGCAACGTCGGCCAGGACCGCTTCCGCCGCGAGACCGGCCTGCCGCTGGCCTCCTACTTCGCCGGCCCCAAGGCCCGCTGGCTGCTCGACCACGTCGACGGGCTCAAGGAGCGCGCCGAGGCCGGCGACATCCTCTTCGGCACCATGGACAGCTGGGTCATCTGGAACCTGACCGGCGGTGTGAACGGCGGCAGGCACGTCACCGACGTCACCAACGCCTCCCGCACCCTGCTGATGAACCTCCACACCATGGAGTGGGACGACAGGATCTGCGAGTCCATCGGCGTGCCGAGGCAGATCCTCCCCGAGATCCGCTCCTCCGCCGAGGTCTACGGCGAGATCACCGGCGGCAAGCTGGGCGACCTGCTCGGCGGCATCCCGGTCGCCTCCGCGCTGGGCGACCAGCAGGCGGCGCTGTTCGGCCAGACCTGCTTCGCCGAGGGCGAGACCAAGTCGACGTACGGCACCGGCACCTTCATGGTGATGAACACCGGTGACAAGATCATCAACTCCTACTCGGGCCTGCTCACCACGGTCGGCTACAAGATCGGCGGCCAGGACACGGTCTACGCCCTGGAGGGCTCGATCGCGGTCACCGGTTCGCTGGTGCAGTGGATGCGCGACCAGATGGGCCTGATCTCCACCGCCGCCGAGATCGAGACGCTCGCGCTGTCCGTCGAGGACAACGGCGGCGCCTACTTCGTCCCGGCCTTCTCCGGCCTGTTCGCCCCGTACTGGCGCTCCGACGCCCGCGGCGTGATCGCCGGCCTGACCCGGTACGTCACCAAGGCGCACCTCGCGCGCGCCGTACTGGAGGCCACCGCCTGGCAGACGCGGGAGATCGCCGACGCCATGACCAAGGACTCCGGCGTGGAACTCGCCGCGCTGAAGGTCGACGGCGGCATGACCTCCAACAACCTGCTGATGCAGACGCTCGCCGACTTCGTGGACGCCCCCGTGGTGCGCCCGATGGTCGCGGAGACCACCTGCCTCGGCGCCGCCTACGCCGCCGGTCTCGCCGTCGGCTTCTGGAACAGCACCGACGACCTGCGCGCCAACTGGCGACGGGCCGCCGAGTGGACGCCCCGCATGGACGCGGACATCCGCGACCGTGAGTACAAGAACTGGCTCAAGGCCGTCGAGCGGACCATGGGCTGGCTCGAGGACGAGGAGTAAGAACCCGACATGACCATTCAGCCCACCCTGCAGTCCGTGCCCGCCCTGGGCACGCGCCCGGCCCACGGCGTGGGTCCGAGCCGCGCCGAGACCCGCGAGCAGCTCGCCAAGGCGTCGTACGACCTTCTCGTGATCGGCGGCGGCATCCTGGGCATCTCCACCGCCTGGCACGCCGCGCAGGCCGGCCTCAGGGTGGCTCTGGTCGACGCCGGCGACTTCGCCGGTGCCACCTCCTCCGCGTCCTCCAAGCTGCTCCACGGCGGCCTGCGCTACCTGCAGACCGGCGCGGTGAGGCTGGTGGCGGAGAACCACTTCGAGCGCCGTGCGGTGTCCCGTCAGGTGGCCCCCCACCTGGCGAACCCGCTCACGTTCTACCTCCCCGTCTACAAGGGCGGGCCGCACGGCGCGGCGAAGCTCGGGGCGGGCGTCTTCGCCTACTCCGCGCTCTCCGCCTTCGGCGACGGAGTGGGCCACCTGCTGAGCCCGGCGAAGGCCGCGCAGGACGTGCCGGAACTGCGCACCGAGAACCTCAGGGCCGTGGCCGTGTACGGCGACGACCAGATGAACGACGCGCGCATGGCGCTGATGACGGTCCGCGCGGCCGTCGAGGCGGGCGCGGTCGTGCTCAACCACGCCGAGGTGACCGGCCTGCGCTTCACCAGGCGCCGGGTCACCGGGGCCGAGCTGCGCGACCGGCTGTCCGGTGACGAGTTCGGGGTGAACGCCCGTCTGGTGCTGAACGCGACCGGCCCGTGGGTCGACCACCTGCGCCGCATGGAGGACCCGGACGCGGCGCCGTCGATCCGGCTGTCGAAGGGCGCGCACCTGGTGCTGAAGCGCACCTCGCCGTGGAAGGCCGCGCTCGCCACCCCCATCGACAAGTACCGCATCACGTTCGCCCTCCCGTGGGAGGACATGCTGCTGCTCGGCACCACCGACGAGGAGTTCGAGGGCGACCCGGCGGACGTCTCCGTCAACGACAGGGACATCGCGCAGATACTGGACGAGGCCGCGTTCTCCGTCCGCGACCAGCAGCTCGACCGTGACCTCATCACGTACGCCTTCGCCGGGCTGCGGGTGCTGCCGGGCGGCCCCGGTGACACCGCGAAGGCCAAGCGCGAGACCGTGGTGACCGAGGGCAGCGGCGGCATGCTGTCCGTCGCGGGCGGCAAGTGGACGACGTTCCGGCACATCGGCCGCACGGTGATGCGCAAGCTCCAGTCGCTGCCGGGGCATCCGCTCGGCGACGACGTCGAACCCGTCTCCGCCCTGCCGAAGAGGCTGCCGCTGCCGGGTGTCGCCAACCCGCGCGCGGTCGCCCACCGGCTGCTGGTCGACAACCCGGCGCCGGGCCCGCGCATGGCCCCCGACACCGCCCGGCACCTGGCCACCCACTACGGCTCGCTGGCCTTCGACATCGCCCGCCTCGCCAACGAGAACCCCGAACTGGGCGAGCGCGTCCACCCGGACGCCCCGGAGATCTGGGCGCAGGTCGTCTACGCCCGGGACCACGAGTGGGCCGAGACGGCGGACGACGTGCTGCGCCGCCGTACGACGCTCACGATCCGCGGGCTGGCCACGGACGAGGTCCGCGCGAAGGTCCAGGAGCTGCTGGACAAGGAGTAGCCGTTCCCCGGGCGAACGGGCCGCGGGTGTTCCGGGGCGGTGGCCGGGGCAGTGATGGGGGCACTGCCCCGTGCAAGGGGGCTGCGGGCGCCCGCGCGCCACGCCGTAAGGTTGGGGCGTACGTGAGGGCACGTCGGAAGGAGGCACTGGGTGATCGAGCTCGAGGGGGTTCCCGAGCTGATCGACCCGGTCATGGTGGCCGCGTTCGAGGGCTGGAACGATGCCGGCGACGCCGCCTCCACCGCGGTCGCGCATCTGGAACGGGAGTGGAAGGGCGAGGTGTTCGCGGCGCTGGACGCCGAGGACTACTACGACTTCCAGGTCAACCGCCCCACGGTGTGGATGGACGCCGGCGTCCGCAAGATCACATGGCCGACGACGCGGCTGTCGGTGGTGCGGGTCGGCGGTGACAAGCCGCGCGACCTGGTCCTGGTCCGGGGCATCGAGCCGTCGATGCGCTGGCGCTCGTTCTGCAACGAACTGCTCGGCTTCGCCCATGAGCTGGGCGTCGAGCTGGTGGTGGTGCTGGGCGCCCTGCTGGGCGACACCCCGCACACGCGTCCGGTCCCGATCAGCGGGACGACCTCCGATCCGGACCTGGCGCGCAGGATGGGCCTGGAGGAGACGAAGTACGAGGGGCCCACGGGCATCGTCGGGGTCCTCCAGGAGGCCTGCACGCACGCCGGTGTCCCGGCCGTGTCGCTGTGGGCGGCCGTCCCGCACTACGTGTCGCAGCCCCCGAACCCGAAGGCGACGCTGGCCCTCCTGAACCGCCTGGAGGACCTGATCGACGTGCGCATCCCGCTGGGCGAGCTGCCCGAGGACGCGCGCGCCTGGCAGGTGGGCGTGGACCAGCTGGCCGCCGAGGACAGCGAGGTCGCCGAGTACGTCCAGACGTTGGAGGAGGCCCGGGACACCGCGGAGCTGCCGGAGGCGTCGGGCGAGGCGATCGCCCGCGAGTTCGAGCGGTATCTGCGGCGCCGGGACGGCGGAGGCGGCCCGACGGGGCCGGCCGGGCACGCCACCGCGGAGGGCGGCGAGGGCCCGCCGGGCTCGCCGTACCTGCGGGACAACCCGAGCGGCCGTACCCGGCCGCCGAAGCCGCCGAAGGCGGGCAGCCCCGACGACGAGGACCCGGCGGAGGACTGAGCAGGCAGGACGAAGGGGCGGTGCGCGGAGAGGCGCACCGCCCCTTCGTCGTGCCGGCCACCCTCTAGAGGGCGACGCCGAGCAGTGCGTCCACCGCGCGGGAGACCACGCCGGGCGCGCCCTCGTCCGTGCCGCCCGCGGTCCGCTGGAGCTCCACCCAGCGGTCGACGGCGGCGAGCGCGGCCGGGGCGTCCAGGTCGTTCGCCAGGGCCTCGCGGATCTCGTCCACCAGGGTCTCGGCGGGCGGACCGTCGGGCCGTGAGACCGCGGCGCGCCAGCGGCCGAGCCGCGCGAGGGCGTCGCGCAGCACCTCGTCGGTCCACTCCCAGTCGGCCCGGTAGTGGTGGGCGAGCAGGGCGAGGCGGACGGCGGCCGGGTCGACGCCCTCGCGGCGCAGCTGCGACACGAAGACGAGGTTGCCCTTGGACTTGGACATCTTCTGGCCGTGCAGCGCCACCATGCCGGCGTGCACGTACGCCTTGGCCATGGGGAACTCGCCGGTGAGCGCCTGGGCGTGCGAGGCGCCCATCTCGTGGTGCGGGAAGACCAGGTCGGAGCCGCCGCCCTGGACGTCGAAGCCCATCCCGAGGTGGTCGAGGGCGATGGCGACGCACTCGATGTGCCAGCCGGGCCGGCCGCGGCCGAGCGAGCCGCCGTCCCAGCTGGGCTCGCCCTCGCGGGCCGCCATCCACAGCATGGGGTCGAGCGGGTTCTTCTTGCCCGGCCGGTCGGGGTCGCCGCCGCGCTCGGCGGACAGCAGGCGCATCGCGGCGGCGTCGAGGTGGGAGACCGAGCCGAAGTGCGGGTCGGACTCGACCGAGAAGTAGATGTCCCCGTCGAGGTCGTAGGCGGCGCCGGCATCGCGCAGCCGCTCCACGAGCGGGACGATGCCGGGTATCGCCTCGACCGCGCCGATGTACTGCTGGGGGGGCAGCATCCGCAGCGCCGTCATGTCCTCACGGAACAGGGCCGTCTCCCGCTCGGCGAGGTCGGCCCAGTCCAGGCCGTCCCGCTGCGCGCGCTCCAACAGCGGGTCGTCGACGTCGGTGACGTTCTGGACGTAGTGAACCTGCCGCTTGGTGTCGAGCCACACGCGCTGTACGAGGTCGAACGCGTTGTAGGTCGCCGCGTGACCGATGTGGGTCGCGTCGTACGGGGTGATGCCGCAGACGTAGATACGGGCGACGGGACCGGGGTCGAGGGTGACGAGGCCGCCGGTCGCGGTGTCGTGGATCCTCAGGTCGCGGCCCTGACCAGGCAGGGCGGGGACCTCGGAAGCGGGCCAGGCATGCATGCCAAGAGCGTAACCGGACGGATGTTCCCCGCACGATCGGGTAGGAGCCGGATGGCCGGTACGGCACTCTTGCGCCGTCCCGGCCGCTGTGCTGCCGGGACGGCGGGGCGTCACACCGGCGGCCAGGGGATCGCCGGCCACTCGCCGCTCGGCTCCGGGTGGGTGCCGGAGGCGAGCAGCGCGTCGACACGCGCGCGCGTGGCGTCGAGTTCGGCGGCGGTGATCAGCGGGGCGAGCCGCGCGGCGAGGGTCCCGCCCTCGGCGAGGCCGCCGCGCAGGTCCTTGAGGACGTCGGTCGCCTCCGGGGGCAGCGGCTCCCCCGCCCAGCCCCACAGCAGCGTGCGCAGCTTGTTCTCGGCGTGGAAGGCGACCCCGTGGTCGATGGCGTGCAGCCGGCCGTCGGCGGTGGGCAGCAGGTGGCCGCCCTTGCGGTCGGCGTTGTTGATCACGGCGTCCAGCACGGCGAGGCGCCGCAGCCGCTCGTCGTCGGCGTGCACGAGCAGCGCGGTGCGTCCCTCGCCCACCTCGGCGAATCCGATCGCCTTCCAGCCGGGTCCGGGCTCCTCGCCCTCCACCAGGGCGAGGAGTTCCGCGTCGGGCGCCGCCTCGATCCACAGCTGGCACATGCCCTCGCCGTAGGGCCCGTCGCGCAGCACGGTCGGCGGCACGAGGTCCCAGCCGGTCGCCCGGGACACCTCGTAGGCGGCGACCTCGCGGCGGGCCAGGGTGCCGTCGGGGAAGTCCCACAGCGGCCGTTCGCCTGCGACCGGCTTGTAGACGCAGGACGCCTGCTGCCCGTTCAGGGTCACCGTGCAGTACAGCGCCGCGTTGGACGCCTCACGGATGCGTCCGCGCACGGTCAGCTCGCCCGCGGCGAGCAGGTCGGCGGCGGCCGGGCCGGTGGCCGTCACGCTCCGCGGCGGTATCCGTTCTGGCGCGGACATACGTGTCCTTCCGGGTCGAGCGGGAGGCTGCACAGCGGGCACGGCGGCCGCCCGGCGTTGACGACGTCGAGGGCGCGCTTGGCGAAGGCCCGGGCCTGCGCGCCGGTCAGCCGGACCCGCAGCATCGGGGGCCCGTTCTCCTCGTCCTGGAGCAGCCGCTCCTCGGCCTCGGCGAGGTCCTCCTCGGAGTCGGCGTCCAACTCCACGAGCGCCTGCGCCTCGACGATCATGCACTGACTCTCGCCGTCCCAGGCGAGCGCCATGGTGCCGACCCGGAACTCCTCCTCGATCGGGGTGTCCAGCGGTGCGGTGTCGGCGACCTCCGTGGGTGCCACGGCGGGCACGGCCGCGCTGCCGCCGCTGCGCCGTACGACCTCGTCGAGCAGCTCTTCCATGCGCTCGGCGAGCGCGGCGACCTGGGTCTTCTCCAGGGCCACGCTGGTCACCCGGGAGCCGGCGGAGGCCTGGAGGAAGAACGTACGGCGCCCTGGCAGTCCGACCGTACCGGCCACGAAGCGGTCCGGTTGGTCGTAGAGGAACACCTGACGGGACACGTCCTGTCTCCATGGGGATCGGGGGAATCGAGAGGATCGAGCGATCGAGGCACTGGGGTCGGGCGAGGACGAGGACTGCGCGGGAAACGTCGGGAGGGTGGTCACGGCAACGGCCGACCGCTTCACCCTACTGCGGCCGACGATCACGGCGCGCCCGCACCACCTCCCACCGGGGCGTCACCGGCGGGCGGCTCCTCGCGCGGCACGAGGGACGCGAAGTCGCCGGTGTCGCCGAGCCGGAGGAGGAACGGCCGCAGGCGGGTGTAGCGGATCGCGGTGATGGAACACGGTTCAACGGCAATCCGCTGGAAGAGGTCGAGATGAAGTCCGAGTGCGTCCGCGACGAGCGACTTGATGATGTCGCCGTGCGAGCACATGAGGTACACGGCGTCGGGGCCGTGGTCGCGCTCCACGCGCGCGTTCCACTCGCGCACCGCCTCGGCGGCCCGGGTCTGCATCGCGCGCATGGACTCGCCGCCGGGGAACTGCACGGCCGACGGATGGGTCTGGACGACGTCCATCTGCGGCTCGTCCATCAGCTCGGCGAGCTTGCGGCCGGTCCAGTCGCCGTAGTGGCACTCGCCGATGCGCTCGTCGGTGTGCGCGGTGAGGCCGGGGCGGGCCTCAAGCAGCGGGCGGATCGTCTCCTGGCAGCGCTGCAACGGGCTGCTCACGACCTCCGAAAGGGGGAGCCCGGCGAGCCGGCCGGGCAGCGCGGCGGCCTGCGCGGCGCCGCGTTCGTCGAGGGCGACGCCGGGCGTCCAGCCGGCGAGCAGTCCCTCGGTGTTGGCGGTGGAACGTCCGTGCCGGACCAGGATCAACGTGGGCATGCGGCCCAGGGTAGGCGTACGCCGCGACGCGGTGACGCCCGAGCGACAGGAGAACGCGCCGAGTGATCGTCGACTGCGCCATCTACCGCGACGGACAGCGGGCCCAGGGCCCCGAGGACCTCTCCGACGCCCTGGCCGAGGCACGCGGGGCGGGGGGCTTCGTGTGGATCGGGCTGCACGAGCCGTCGGAGACCGAGTTCGACCTGGTGGCGGAGGAGTTCGCGCTGCACCCGCTGGCCGTCGAGGACGCCCTCAAGGCCCATCAGCGGCCCAAGCTGGAGACGTACGAGGACTCACTGTTCCTGGTCCTGAAGCCGGTCTTCTACGAGCCGCAGAGCGACACCGTCTCGACCGGCGAGGTCATGATCTTCCTCGGCGACTCGTTCGTGGTGACCGTCCGGCACGGCGAGGCCGGCCCGCTGAAGACCGTGCGGCGCCGCCTGGAGCAGGAGCCGGAACTGCTCGCCAAGGGCCCCACCTCGGTGCTGTACGCCATCGCCGACGCGACCGTCGACCACTACCTGGAGGTGGCGACGGAGCTGCAGACCGACCTGGAGGAGCTGGAGGCGGAGGTGTTCTCGCCGGACGACGGCGGCTCCCGGCACACCGCCTCGCGGATCTACAACTTCAAGCGGCAGGTCCTGGAGTTCCGCCGGGCGACCGGCCCCCTCGCGGCGCCGCTGAACCGCCTCGCGGCGTCGGGACCGCTCGGCTCGGTGCCGTTCGTCAACGACAAGGCACGCCCGTTCTTCCGCGACGTGCACGACCACGTCACGCGCGTGAACGAGTCGGTGGAGGCCCTGGACCGGCTGGTGTCGGACATCCTGTCGGCGCACCTGGCGCAGATGAGCGTCCGTCAGAACGACGACATGCGCAAGATCTCCGCGTGGGCGGCCATGGCCGCGGTCCCCACGATGATCGCGGGGGTCTACGGCATGAACTTCGACCACATGCCGGAACTGCGCTGGGAGTGGGCGTACCCGGCCGTGATCGCGCTGATGGCGGTCCTGGAGGTGCTGCTGTACCGGCTGTTCAAGCGGCGGGGCTGGCTGTAGGGGCAGGCGCAGGACGGCCCGCCGCGCCCGGCCCGCGCGAGGCGCGGGCCTCCCGAGGGGGTCGCCCACGCCGATGCCCTTGACCGTGGCCCGCGCGTGCGGCGTGGCAACTCCCCGTGGCAGCGGGCAAGGTGGTGGTCCTCGTCACGGCGGGGGCGTAACCGGGCGGGGCCGCGCGCGTTGTTCCCGGTGACGGCCGTGGCGGGGAAGACCCCCGAGCCCCCACCACGGCCGCTGAACTCTCAGGCGAGGCCCGCGCGTTCCAGGGCCTGCGTGCCGGCGCGGAGCGCGGTGAGGCGCTCGTCGAGCGTGAAGCCCGCCGGGGCCAGGGTCAGCGTCGTGACACCCGCCGCCGCGTAGGCCTTCATCCGGTCCGCGATGCGGTCCACCGAACCGAGCAGCGTCGTGGAGTCGATCAGGTCGTGCGGTACGGCCGCCGCGGCGCCCTGCTTGTCGCCGGACAGGTACGTGTCCTGGATCTCGGCGGCCTCCTTCTCGTAGCCCATGCGCCGGGCGAGCTGGTTGTAGAAGTTCTGCTTGCGGCTGCCCATGCCGCCGACGTACAGGGCGGTGTACGGCCGGAAGGTGTCGGCGAGCGCCGGCACGTCCTTGTCGTCGCCGACGGCGAGCGGGAGCGTCGGGCAGACGTCGAAGCCGTCGAGGGTCTTGCCGGCCTTCTCGCGCCCGGCGCGCAAGTGCTTGATCGCGGTGTCCTCGAGGTGGTCGGCCGACGGGAAGATGAGCAGGGCGCCGTCGGCGATCTCGCCGGTCTGCTCCAGGTTCTTCGGGCCGATCGCGGCGATGTAGAGCGGGATGTGCTCGCGCTGCGGGTGCACCGTGAGCTTGATCGGCTTGCCGGGGCCGCCGGGCAGCGGCAGCGTCCAGTGCTCGCCGTCGTGGGTGAGGCGCTCGCGGCTCATGGCCTTGCGGACGATCTCCACGTACTCACGCGTGCGGGAGAGCGGCTTGTCGAACTTGACGCCGTACCAGCCCTCGGAGACCTGCGGTCCCGAGACGCCGAGGCCGAGGCGGAAACGCCCGCCGGACAGCGAGTCGAGGGTGGCGGCGGTCATCGCGGTCATCGCGGGCTGGCGGGCCGGGATCTGGAAGATGGCCGAGCCGACGTCGATGCGCTCGGTCCGGGCGGCGACCCAGCTGAGCACGGTGGCCGCGTCGGAGCCGTAGGCCTCGGCGGCCCAGCAGACGGCGTAGCCGAGCCGGTCGGCTTCCTGGGCGACGGCGAGGTTGTCCCCGTCCATTCCGGCGCCCCAGTAGCCGAGGTTGATCCCGAGCTGCATGGCCGATCCCCTTACTGATGAGTAACGTCCGTTGGGGAGACCTTAGCGCGGGCCCGGCACGGGCGGGGAGTGCGGGCGCCGGCGGGACGAAATCGGTTGTCCACAGGCCCCCACGCGACAGGTTCCGGCCAGTAATCTCGGCGCTCATGGAGCAGAGGCATCTCGGTCGCACCGGCCTGCGCGTGTCCCGCATCGGTCTCGGCACCCTCACCTGGGGCCGGGACACGGACGAGCACGACGCCGCTGACCTCTTGAAGACGTTCTGGGAGGCGGGCGGCAGCCTGGTCGACACGGCGGACGTGTACGGCGACGGGGAGGCCGAGTACCTGCTCGGGAAGCTGATGGACGGGCTCGTGCCGCGCCGGGACCTGGTGATCTCCACCAAGGCGGGCAGCGTCCCGGACCCGGACCGCCGGTTCGACGGCTCGCGCGGCCACCTGCTCTCCGCGCTGGACGCCTCGCTCTCCCGGCTCGGCACCGACCACGTGGACGTGTGGCACGTGCACGCCTTCGACCCGTACACCCCGCTGGAGGAGACCCTCCAGGCCCTCGACCTGGCCGTCAGCACCGGGCGCGCCCGCTATGCCGGGGTGTCCAACTTCTGCGGCTGGCAGCTCGCCAAGGCGGCGACCTGGCAGCTTGCGGCGCCGGGGGTGCGGACCCGGCTGGCGAGCACGCAGATGGAGTACTCACTGCTGCAGCGCGGCGTGGAGCGCGAGGTGCTGCCCGCCGCGCTGGACCTGGGGGTGGGGCTGCTGCCGTCCTCGCCGCTGGGGCGCGGGGTGCTGACCGGCAAGTACCGCGGGGCCGCGCCGCCCGGTTCGCGGGGGGCGTCCGAGCACCTGGCGCCGTTCGTCGCGCCGTACCTCGACGACACCGCGAGCCGGATCGTGGACGCCGTGTCGACGGCCGCCGACGGGCTCGCGGTGACACCGCTGCAGGTCGCCCTCGCCTGGGTCCGCGACCGGCCGGGGGTGGTCGCGCCGATCGTCGGCGCGCGCAACGCGCAGCAGCTCACGGCGGCATTGTCAGTGGAGGCGCTTAGTCTTCCTGACGAGATCTGCCGAGCGCTCGACGACGTGTCGGCGCCGGTGCACCGCTATCCCGATCACGACTGGAGCACGCTGTGAGCACGGAGCCCGAGACCACGGAGGAGACGGAGCCGGGGGCGCCGAGGGCTGCCGCTGGGGGCGGCGAGTCGTCCCGGGGTGACGGCGGGGGCAGCTCGACGGGGGCGGGTGCGGCTGGTGCGTCGGCTGAGGGTGAGGAACCGGCCGGGGCCGAGGTCAGGGGGACGGCCGGGGCGGGGGAAGCGGGCAGCGCGGAGGACACTGTCGCCCCCGGGGACGCCGGGGCGTCGTCGCAGGCCGACGGCGGGGGTGACCCGACCGGCGGTGCCGGTGAGCCGGATGCCACCGGCACGGCGGGCGGGGACGGTGGGGGCGGCGCGGGCGCCGCTGAGTTGTCGGAGGCCGAGGCCGAGTTGCTCGCCCAGCGGCTGGAGCGCGAGCGCATCGAGCGACGGAAGGCCGAGAAGAAGACCCCGATCGAGGCCGGCGCCAAGCTCAGCGGCACGGCGGCCGACCTGCTCGCCGCCGTACGGGCCGTGGAGAGCGGCGACAAGCCGGTGACCGCGGTCTTCGCCGAGCCCGATCCCGCACCGCGCCGCCCCGCGCCGGAGCCGGTGCGCCGGCCGCAGCCGGTGGCGGCCGGGGCCACGCCCGCCGCGCCCGCGCCGGAGACCGTCGAGGGTGTACGGGCCGTGCTCGGGCGGGGCGGCGCGCCGGAGACGCTGGCACCGCAGGTCGCGGCCGTGCTGGCCGAGGGCGCGCAGGAGCAATTGGCGGACGACCCCTGGCAGTTGCTGCGGGTGCCCGGGGTCCGGCCCGAGCAGGCCGACGGGTTCGCGCGGGCGCTGCTCGGCCCGGAGTGCGGTCCGGACGACGAGCGTCGGGGCCGGGCGGTCACGGGCTGGCTGCTGGAGCAGGCGGCGCTCGCCGGGCACACGGCGCTGGAGATGCCCACGCTGACCGCCGCGCTGGCCAAGCAGGGCGTGCCGGACCCCGACTCCGCCGTGCAGGGCGCCCTCGCGGAGGGGGACGCCCTGGTCTTCCAGGACGCCCTGGACGAGCCGGGCGCACCGGCACCGGCCCCCGCCAGGGACGCCGAGGACGGTGAGGACGGTGAGGACGGCGAGGAGGAGGAACGGCCGGTTCGCGTCCTCGTCGGTCTGGAGCGGTACGCGCTCGCGGAGGAGTCCCTCGCCGACGGCCTGGCCCGGCTGGTCAACTCCGTGCCGAAGGAGGACGGTTCGGCCGCGGAGTGGGAGCGGGCCGCCGCGGCGGCCGGGGGCTCGGCCGGTGAGCTGATCCGCGCCGTCGCGGGCCACGGCCTGGTCCTGCACACGGGCGGCGAGGCCTCCCTCGCCGAACCGGCGGCGCTGCTGCGCACGGCACGCGGCCTCGGGCTGCGCGCCTGGGCCGCCGCCCACGGCCCGCTCGGCCGGAACCGCTTCGCGGCCCTGCTGCGGACGGCCGGGGCCGACGGGGCGGACGGGCCCGCGGTCGCCACCGTCACCGGTCTGCTGGCCGGGAGCGAGGGCCCGGGGCGGGACGCGGACGGTGCACTGGACCTGGACCTGCTGGTGGTGCTGGACGCGCCGCAGCTCGACGTCGAGTCGGCCGCCCTGCTCACCGAGTCTCTGCCGGACGGGGCCCGTCTCGTGCTGGCCGGGGACCCGGCGGTGCTGTGGTCCGTCGGCCCCGGCAGGGTGTTCGCGGACCTGCTGGCCGCCAAGGTGTGTCCGCAGATCGCCTCGCGGCGGCCCGACCCCGGCCCGCTGGGCGAGCTGGTGTCCGCCGTCGGCGTCGGCGAGCTGATCGAGGTCGAGGCGCCCGGCAAGGAGGTCGTGATCGTGCCCGTGCGGGACGCGGGCGAGGCCGTGCACCGGACCGTGCAGCTCGTCGCGGACTCGGTGCCGCGGGCGATCGGCGTCCCGGCCGAGGAGACGCAGGTGATCACCGTGGGGCACGGCGGCGCGGTCGGCACGCGCGCGCTCAACGCGGCGCTGAAGGAGCGGCTCAACCCCGGCCCGGGCCGCTTCGGCGGCTTCGACCCCGGCGACCGGGTCGCCTACTCCCCCGCCCCGGGCCGCACGCTGCCGGGCCGCGTGGTCAAGGCCGACGCCGACGGGCTGCACCTGTCCTGCGCGGGCGAGGCCGTGGTCGTACCGAAGGAGCGGGTGGAGCAGACCATGCGGCACGGGTGGGCACTGACCGCGCACCAGGCGGTGGGGGCCCGCTGGCCCGCCGCGGTCGTCGTGCTGCCCGGCGACGCCGCGCAGGCACTGAGCCGCCCCTGGGTCTACACCGCGTTCAGCCGCGCCGACCGCCACCTGTCCGTGGTGCACGGCGTGGAGCAGGCGCTGCCCAGGGCCGTCGCGGAGGTCCCGGCGAAGCCGCGCACGACCCGGCTGCCCGCGCTGCTCGCCCCGCAGGTCCCGACCACGGGCTGAGCCCCACACCGGGCACACCGGACGCGGACAGCGGACAGCAACGGCGGCGGCCACGGGGAGGGTCCCCCGCGACCGCCGCCGTCATCGTGGAAGCGACCGTGCGTGTCGTCGCCGTCACCGTGAAGGTGAGCGCCCGCGCCGCCGTGCGCGTGCCGGCGCGCCGCTACCGGTCCGCGTCCAGCGGCTCGAGATCGTCGTCCTCGCCCAGGACGTCGGCGTCCGGCCCGTCGGCGTCGACATCGGGCTCGTCCTCGTCGTCGTCATCCATGTCGATGTCGTCGTCGAACACCGCGCTGACGTCGAAGCGGCACACCACCCGCTGCGCGTCGACCTGCTCGAACGGCGCCTCCAGCCACTCACCGGCGTCGGCCGGCTCGTCGGCGGCCGTCACCCAGAGCGTGGAGTCGCCCTCCTCCAGACCGAATTCCTTGTGCCGGGAGGCGATCTCGTCCGGTTCGAACTCGCCGAACAGCAGGCCCAGCGCCCCGTGGACGGTGCCCGAGATGTCCGCGCCGCTGTCGTCGTCCGCCGCCTCGATCCGCTGGGCCTGCGCCAGCAGCCGCTGCGGCTCCGCGACGGTGTAGTCACGGCGGATCAGCACGCTCAGCGCGTTCGGCTCCTCGGGGCCCGTGTACGGGGGTGCGTCGTCCGTACCGGGGATCTCGAAGGGCGTGACCTCGTCGTAGCGGTCGTAGAGCAGCTCGTCGTACGCCTCGGCGGCCGCGGCGAGCTCGTTGAACGCCTCGTAGACGGCGGGGTCGTCCTCACCCGACCGGCGTTCGACCGCGGCCAGGTGGCGGTCGAGCGCGGTCTTGACCGCCTCGGCGGCGGCACGTACCTCGGCAGCGGTGGGCTGCGCAGCATCAGACATACCGCAGACGCTATCCGTACCGGGCGGCTGCCCGCACAATAGATGCGATGCCGGAATACGAATTTGTCGACGTGTACCTGCCGCGCGGGGTCTCCCGCAAGGAGACGACGCGTCTGCTGACCGACCATGCCGAGTACGGACACTGGGAGTTGTACCGCCTGAGCCTGCTGCGCGACGGCAGCCGCAGGGTGCGCCTGCGGCGGCGGATCATCCGCCAGGTCCGCGCCACCTGGTGAGACGGACGTCCACGGGACGGCGAGAACACGCCTGGACGCTGGACGACAAGGCGAGAAGAGACGACGCGAGACGAAAAGGGAGCGGGTCCCGCCGACGCGGGCCCGCTCCGCCATACCTTGACGACGACGGCCGTTACGCCGAGGCGCGTGCCCTGCGGTACAGCACCGCGCCCGCGAGCAGCGCGCCCGCACCCGCCGGCAGGACGACTCCGAGCGGCAGGCTGCCACCGGTCTCGGCGAGCTGGTCGCCACCCTGCCCGGTCTGCGGGCCCGGCTCGTTGTCACCCGGGGTGGACGGCTTGCCGGGACGGCCCGGCTCCTCCGGGCTGCCGGGCTTCTCGGGGTGGCCCGGCCGCTCCGGCTTACCGGGCTGCTCCGGCTTCCCGGGCGGAGGCGTCTCGGGACCACCGCCGGGCTGCGTGGTGTGGCCGTCGGAGTCGTTCTCGCAGCGGTTGCCGAACGACGGGTTGAGGGCGCCCACGACGTTGACCGAGTTGCCGCAGACGTTCACCGGCACGTCGACCGGCACCTGGACGTTGTTGCCCGAGCCGACGCCGGGCGAGCCGACGGCTTTGCCGTCGGCGTGCGACCCACCGCCGCCCGTTCCGGCGCCGGGCGAGCCGTGGCCGCCGCCCGGCGAACCGTCGTGCGAGCCGCCGCCGGACGAGCCGCCGCCGCTCTCGTTGGCGCACGAGTTGCCCATCGACGGGTTGAGCACGCCGACGACGTCGACGGTGTTGCCGCAGACGTTGACCGGTGCGTGCACCGGCGCCTGCACCGAGTTGCCGGACAGCACGCCCGGCGAACCCGAAGCGCTGCCGTGCGCCCCCGAGTCGGCGTGGGCGGCGCCGCCCACCCCGGCGAGCACACCGGTCGCAGCCACCACGGTCATGAGGCCCTTGCGGGTGACCTGTCGCATTCCTTGATTCCCCTGCTTTCGCGCTTGGCTCGGAGTCCCCGAATTCCCCGGATCTCCTCGTGCTTCGCGGGTGCTTGGCTCCCGCGAAAGACCGGACGGCCCCGGAGCGCATGGCGCGCACTCCGGGGCCGACGGTGTGGACGCCCCTCAGCGGGTCGACGTCACTTGTTGATGCAGACGTTGCCGAAGGCGGGGTTCAGCGCGCCGATCACGTTGACCGTGTTGCCGCAGAGGTTCACCGGGATGTGCACGGGCACCTGGACAACGTTGCCGGACAGCACGCCCGGGGAGTGCACGGCGGCACCCTGCGCGCCCGCGTCGGCGACGGCCATGCCCGCGCCCGCGAGAACCAGTCCACCCGTGGCGACCGCGGCAGCGACGACCTTCTTGATCATTGTTCCTCCTTGTTGGCAATGCGGTCTCAAAAATCGCGGACCGCATGACCAGTAACGAGGAGGATGTAATGAGGCTACGAACCTATCGTCACATTCACCCTTTCCGGGACCCGTCGCACACACTGCCGAATACGGTCAGGACGCGTCCAGGAACCGGTCGAGCACGCGTACGCCGAATGTCAGGCCGTCCACCGGCACGCGCTCGTCGACGCCGTGGAACATGCCTGCGAAATCCAGCTCCGGCGGCAGCTTGAGCGGCGCGAAGCCGAAGCAGCGGATGCCGAGGTCGTCGAAGGACTTGGCGTCGGTGCCGCCGGACAGCATGTAGGGCACGGCCCGCGCGATCGGGTCCTCGGCGCGCAGCGCGCTCTGCATGGCGTCCACGAGGCGGCCGTCGAAGTCGGTCTCCAGCGCCTTGTCGGCGTGCACGTCCTCCCGCCTGACGCGCGGGCCGAGGATCCGGTCGAGGTCGGCGAGGAACTCGTCCTCGTAGCCCGGCAGGAAGCGGCCGTCGACGTGCGCGGTGGCCTGGCCGGGGATGACGTTGACCTTGTAGCCGGCGCCGAGCATGGTCGGGGCGGCCGAGTTGCGCAGTGTGGTGCCGATCATGCGGGCGATGCCGCCGAGCTTGGCCAGGGTGTCGTCCATGTTCTCGGGGTCGAGCTCGGTCCCGAGCGCGTCGGACAGCTCGTCCAGGAAGGCCCGTACGGTCTTGGTGACGCGGACCGGCCACTTGTGCCGGCCGACCCGGGCGACCGCCTCGCACAGTTCGGTGATGGCGTTGTCGTCGTTGGTCATGGAGCCGTGCCCGGCCGTGCCGTCCACGGTGAGCCGCATCCAGTGCATGCCCTTCTCGGCGGTCTCGACGAGGTAGAGCCGCAGCTTCTCGTTGACGGTGAAGGAGAAGCCGCCGACCTCGCCGATCGCCTCGGTGACGCCCTCGAACAGCTCGGGGTGCCGGTGCACCAGGTGCTTCGCGCCGTACGTGCCGCCCGCCTCCTCGTCGGCGAGGAAGGCGAGGACGACGTCCCTCGGCGGCTTGCGGCCGCTGCGCAGCCGGTCGCGGACGACCGCGAGGGTCATCGCGTCCATGTCCTTCATGTCGACGGCGCCGCGCCCCCACACGCATCCGTCGGCGATCTCGCCGGAGAAGGGGTGGTGGGTCCAGTCGTCCGCGTTGGCGGGTACGACGTCGGTGTGGCCGTGGATGAGCAGCGCGGGCCGCGACGGGTCCTCGCCCTCGATGCGGGCCACCGTCGAGGCGCGTCCGGGGTGCGACTCGATGATCCGCGGCTCCAGTCCCACCTCGGCGAGCTTCTCGGCGACGTACTCGGCGGCCTTGCGCTCGCCGGGGCCCGAGTGGTCGCCGTAGTTGCTGGTGTCGATCCGGATCAGCTCGCGGCAGAGGTCCACGACCTCGTCCTCACCGGTGACGCCCTTGGCCGTGTCCGTCTCGCTCACGTGCTTCCTCCCGCTGTCCCTGCCGGCCGGTCCCCCTCATCCTCCACCTCCGGGCCGCCCCGCCCAAGACCGGTCCCGCCCCGTCACACGCCGTTCACGGGGGGACGGGGGTGATCGGCCACCTCGGAAAGCCTGGTAAAGTTTCCTCTGTCGCCGCGGGCACGCCCGCGCGACGGACACCTTGTCCGGGTGGCGGAATGGCAGACGCGCTAGCTTGAGGTGCTAGTGCCCTTTATCGGGCGTGGGGGTTCAAGTCCCCCCTCGGACACACGAAGCGTGAGGGCCGCGACCGCGAGGTCGCGGCCCTCGGGCGTTTCCCGGGAGGGTGACATGACGACGCGTTCCTGCCCGTGCGGCCTGCCCCGGGCCTACGACGCGTGCTGTGGGCGGTTCCACGTCGGGGATGTGGGTGCGGGGACCGCCGAGGAGCTGATGCGGTCGCGCTATACCGCCTTTGTGCGGCTGGATGCCGGGTATCTGCTGCGGACCTGGCATCCGTGGACGCGGCCCGCGCGGCTCGAGCCGGAGCCGGGGATGCGGTGGACCGGGCTGGAGATCCTGGACACCAGCGGTGGGTCCGCCTTTCACGCCACCGGGACCGTAACCTTCCGGGCGTCGTACCGGGGTGGATCGCTGCACGAGCGGAGCCGGTTCGAGCGGGTCGGTGGGGCCTGGGTGTACGTCGACGGGGACCTTCTCGCTTGAGCCGGCTGACGCGAGGCCGGCCGTCAGGGTGCCAGGATGTCCAGTTCCTGCAGGGCACCGACCGTGATCTCGCGGGTCAGCCGCTCCGCGCGTTCCGCGTCGCCCGCGCGTACCGCCTCGGCGACCTGGACGTGCAGGGTGACGGCGGCCGGGTCGGGGTCGTCGAACATCACGGCGTGGTGGGTGCGGCCGGCCAGGACCTCGGCGACGACGTCGCCGAGGCGGGCGAACATCTCGTTGCCGGAGGCGTTGAGGATCACGCGGTGGAAGGCGACGTCGTGGAGCAGATAGCCCTCGAGCCGGTGGCCGCGTGAGTGGGCGACCATGCCGAGCGCGCACTCGGTGAGTTCGGCGCACTGGGCCGCCGTGGCGTGCTTCGCGGCGAGGCCCGCGGCGACCGGTTCGACCGCGGAGCGCAGCACCGTGAGGGAGCGCAGCTGGTGGGGGCGGTCGGCGCCGGCCAGGCGCCAGCGGATGACCTGCGGGTCGTAGACGTTCCACTGGGACTTGGGGCGGACCGTGACGCCGACGCGTCGGCGGGACTCGACGAGGTGCATGGACTCGAGCACGCGGACCGCCTCGCGCATCACGGAGCGTGAGACGTCGAAACGCTGGGCGAGCTCGTCGGTGCGGAGAACACTGCCCGGCGGGTACTGACCCGCGGTGATCTCGGGACCCAGGGTGTCCAGTACATGGCCGTGCAGGCCCCGGCCCGGTGTGCTCATGCACTCAGCGTACGTGCCGGATCACGAGATCAAAAGGTCAGACTTGTTTGTCACAGGGTCTTGAATTCGTCGTACCTAATGGGTTTCAGTGGCGTCGACATTCCGTGTCGACGAAGACATCAGACAGCGAGGCAGCGATGAACACCCCTCATGTCGTCGTGGTGATGGGCGTCGCGGGCACCGGCAAGACCACCATCGGTCCGCTGCTCGCCGCCCGGCTCGGCGTCCCGTACGCCGAGGGCGACGACTTCCACCCGCAGGCCAACATCGCCAAGATGTCGGCGGGTGTGCCCCTGACCGACGAGGACCGCTGGCCGTGGCTGGACGCCATCGGCGACTGGGCGCAGAGCAGGTCCGGGCTCGGCGGGGTGGTCAGCTCGTCGGCGCTGAAGCGGTCGTACCGCGACCGGCTGCGTGCCGCCGCTCCCGGCCTGGTCTTCGTGCACCTCACGGGCGACCGCTCGCTCATCGAGGAGCGGATGTCGCACCGGCAGGGCCACTTCATGCCCACGGCGCTGCTCGACTCGCAGTTCGCCACCCTCCAGCCGCTGGAGCCGGACGAGCCGGGCGTCGCCGTGGACGTGACCGGCAGCCCGGAGGAGATCACCGAGCGGGCGGCGCACGCCCTGGAGGAACTCGCCGGGCCCCTCGAATGAGACCCGCCCGGGGCGGCTCCCACGCCCCGGTCCACCCCCCACGCCCTTCCCCCCATCCCCGTAACCGCAAGGGAACCGCACCGTGACCGGACTCAGCGTCGAGATGCTGGCAGCGGACACCGTCGAGCCCATCACCGACGCCGGTCATGCCCAGCTGGGCATGGCCGTGCTGGCGGGCATCGCCGTCATCGTCCTGCTCATCACCAAGTTCAGGCTGCACGCCTTCCTGTCGCTGACCATCGGGTCGCTGGCGCTGGGCGCCTTCGCCGGGGCGCCCCTCGACAAGGCCATCACCAGCTTCACCACCGGCCTGGGCTCCACGGTCGCGGGCGTGGGCGTGCTGATCGCCCTCGGCGCGATCCTCGGCAAGATGCTCGCCGACTCCGGCGGCGCCGACCAGGTGGTCGACACGATCCTGGCCAGGGCGGGCGGCCGGTCCATGCCGTGGGCGATGGTGCTGATCGCCTCGGTGATCGGTCTGCCGCTGTTCTTCGAGGTCGGCGTCGTCCTGCTGATCCCGGTCGTGCTGATGGTCGCCAAGCGCGGCAACTACTCCCTGATGCGGATCGGCATCCCGGCGCTGGCGGGTCTGTCCGTCATGCACGGGCTGGTGCCCCCGCACCCCGGTCCGCTCGTCGCGATCGACGCGGTGGACGCCAACCTCGGTGTGACGCTGGGGCTCGGCGTGCTGGTCGCCATCCCGACGGTGATCATCGCCGGTCCGCTGTTCTCGCGCTTCGCGGCCCGCTGGGTGGACGTCCCGGCGCCGGACCGCATGATCCCGCAGCGCGCCTCGGAGGACCTGGAGAAGCGGCCGGGCTTCGGCGCGACGCTGGCGACGATCCTGCTGCCGGTCGTGCTGATGCTCGCCAAGGCGCTCGTGGACATCGTGATCGACGACCCCGAGAACACCGTGCAGCGCGTCTTCGACGTGATCGGCTCCCCGCTGGTCGCCCTGCTGGCCGCCGTGCTGGTGGGCATCTTCACGCTGGCCCGGCCCGCCGGTTTCTCCCGGGAACGGGTCTCCGGGATGGTCGAGAAGGGCCTCGCCCCGATCGCGGGCATCCTGCTGATCGTCGGCGCGGGCGGCGGCTTCAAGCAGACGCTGATCGACTCGGGCGTCGGTCGGATGGTCCTGGACATCTCCGAGGACTGGTCGATCCCGGCGCTGCTGCTGGCCTGGCTGATCGCGGTGGCGATCCGGCTGGCGACGGGTTCGGCGACCGTGGCGACCGTCTCGGCGGCCGGTCTGGTCGCGCCGCTCGCGGCGGACATGTCGACCACGCACGCCGCCCTGCTGGTCCTGGCGATCGGTGCCGGCTCGCTGTTCTTCAGCCATGTCAACGACGCCGGCTTCTGGCTGGTGAAGGAGTACTTCGGGCTGAACGTCGGCCAGACCATCAAGACCTGGTCGGTGATGGAGACGATCATCTCGGTCGTCGCGGGCGGCGTCGTCCTGCTGCTGTCCCTGGTGATATAGCCGGGGCGCCCGTCCCCGTGCGAGGCAGGCCCGGCACCGCGCCTTCCCAGTCCAGGGATGCGATGGGCTGCAAGATCCGGGAGACCCGGACGGCTCAGGGGCCGAAGAATCTGCTGCGTGAGCCGGAAACACATTACTTCCGGCTCACGCAGCAGGGACGGCCGCAGTGGCCCGGGCGGGCACCGCCCGGGCCACGGCGCTGGCTGCCGGGCCGCGGCCTGGCCTGCTTGGATGGCCCTATGAGCGCTGCCGACGAGATCCTCGACGTCGTCGACGAGCACGACCGGGTCGTGGGCCGGTCGCCGCGCGGCGAGGTGTACGCGCGAGGCCTGCGCCACCGCTGCGTGTTCATCCAGGCCCGGGACGCCCAGGGCCGCGTCTTCGTGCACCGCCGCACCCCCACCAAGCTGGTGTTCCCCTCCCTGTACGACATGTTCGTCGGCGGTGTGGTCGGCGCGGGCGAGGCCTACGACGGGGCCGCCCTGCGCGAGGCCGAGGAGGAACTGGGCGTGAGCGGACTGCCGCGACCGGACTTCCTGTTCACCTTCCTCTACGACGACGGCGCCGGGGCGAGCTGGTGGTCGGCGGTCTACGAGGTCCGCTGCGACCTGCCGGTCCGGCCTCAGGCGGAGGAGGTCGCCTGGTACGACTTCCTGCCCGAGGCGGAGGTGGAGCGGCGCCTGACCGAGTGGGAGTGGGTGCCGGACGGGCTGGCCGCGTACCAGCGCCTGAAGGCCTTCCGGGCGGGCGGGTAGTGTCCTGCGCGTGATCGGATTCGCACGGAACGTCCGCCTGTGGTTCGCGCCCGAGGCGATCCGCGAGGAGGGCGGCACCCCGGACTACCGCTTCTCGCTGGCCAACGAGCGCACCTTCCTGGCCTGGCTGCGCACCGCGCTGGCGCTGATCGGCGGCGGCTTCGCCGTGGACCAGTTCCTGCCGGCCCTGCGCTGGGGCTGGCGGGTCGGGCTCGCGCTGGCGCTGCTCGTGGCGGGCGTGCTGTGCTCCCTGCGGGCCGTCAACCACTGGGTGCGCTGCGAGCGGGCCATGCGGCGCGGCGAGGATCTGCCGGTGTCGCGGTTCCCGGCGCTGCTGAGCCTCGTCGTCGCGGTGGTCGCGGTGGCGATGGTGGTCGTCGTGCTCGTCGGGTGGGAGGCGTGAGCGGTCGGTGGGACACGTGAGCGGCGGATGGGCGGCGTGAGCGGCGGGGCGGTCGCGGTGCGGGACCCCGGGCTCCAGCCGGAGCGGACGCGGCTCGCGTGGCGCCGTACGACGCTGGCGGGCGCCGTCACGGCCGTGCTCGCCGTGCGGACCGCGCTGCACGGCGGCGCGTCGCCCGGCCGGGTCGCCGTCGCGGCCCTGGTGTGCGTCCTGTGGCTGGGCTTCCTGCTCGTCGCCCACCGCCGCATCACCGCGCTGGCGTCCGGCGCCGGCCCGAGGGCGATGACCCCGCGCCACGCGACGGCGGCCGTGCTGTGCGTGATGGCGGTGGCGGGGTGCGGGGTGGCGCTCGTCGTCTAGCCCGCCCAGCCCGTCTCCCCCGCCAGCCCGTCTCCCCCTCGGACTCCGCCGGTTCCGCGCCCGGGACCCGTCAGCCCGTCTGCCGTCCGACCTCCGGCTCCGGTTCCGGCTCCCAGTCCACCGTCACCACGATCTTCCCCCGCGTGCGCCCTTCCTGGCTCAGCCGGTGCGCGTCGGCCGCGCGGGCCAGCGGGAACGTCTCGGACACGTGCACGCCCACCACGCCCTGCTCGGCCAGTTCCGACAGGCGCAGCAGGTCCTCGGGGTCGGGGCGCACGAAGTAGTACCGGCCGCCGTAGTCGACCACGTCCGGGTCGGCGATGGAGGTGAGCCGGCCCTCGGGGGCGAGGAGGTTCGCGGAGACCTTCGTCGTGTCGCCGCCGACCGTGTCGAGCACGGCGTCCACCCCTTCCGGCGCCAGCCCGCGCACCCGTTCGCCGAGCCCGTCGCCGTACGCCACCGGCTCGCCGCCGAGCGAGCGGACGAAGTCGTGGTTGCGCTCGCTCGCGGTGCCGATGACCCGGGCGCCCAGATGCCGGGCGAGCTGGACGGCGACGGAGCCGACACCGCCCGCCGCGGCGTGCACCAGCACGGTCTCGCCGCGCTTGACCTGGAGCACCTTGACGAGGGTCTGGTACGCGGTCAGCCCGGCCAGCGGCAGCCCGGCCGCCTCCTCGAAGGAGAGCGTGCGCGGCTTGCGGGCGAGGGTGCGCAGGGGCGCCGCGACGTACTCGGCGAAGGTGCCCCGGGACAGGAAGTCCTCCCGCACGTACCCCATGACCTCGTCGCCGACGGCGTACTCCGAGACGGCGAGGCCCGGCTGCACGACGACGCCGGACACGTCCCAGCCGGGGACGACCGGGAAGACGGGCTCCAGCAGTGCGTCGAGGTGGCCCTCGCGGCACTTCCAGTCGACGGGGTTCACGGCCGCCGCGCGCACCTTCACGAGCACCGAGTCGGGGCCCACGCGGGGGTCGCGGACGTCCCCGTACTCGAGCACGTCGGGGCCGCCGTAGCGGGAGTAGCTGATCGCCTTCATGCGTTCGACCCTCCGGGGTGCCCGGACGCCGCGCAAGCCGAATGGCCGGATATACGCCGTTCGCGTGGCAGCCCGTCCGGCGTCATCACCCGCGCCCGCCGAGGGCGAGCACGATGACCGCGCTCCCCGGCCGGGAGCCGTCGGCCTGCCGTGGCCCCGATCACGTCGGTCCGCACCACTGGACGGCATACCGACCGGTCGGCATCATGGTCGCATCTGTTCACCTGCCGTAGGAGCGACGATGAGCCCCGACCACCCGCCCGGACTCGATCTCGACCGGCTGCGCGCCCTGCTCGATCGTGAGCGGCCCGGCCTGGTGACGGGCCCCCTGTCCGGCCGGCTGATCGAGGGCGGACGGTCGAACCTCACGTACGCGGTCGGCGACGGCACCGCCCGGTGGGTCGTACGGCGGCCCCCGCTCGGTCATGTGCTGGCCACCGCGCACGACATGAGACGCGAGCACCGGGTGATCAGCGCGCTGCACCCGACGGACGTGCCGGTGCCGCGCCCGGTGCTGCTGTGCGAGGACGAGGAGGTGCTCGGGGCGCCCTTCTACGTCATGGAGTTCGTCGAGGGCACGCCGTACCGCACGGCCGGCCAGCTCGCCCCGCTCGGACCGGAGCGCACCCGGAACGCGGTGCTGGGCCTCGTGGACACCCTGGTGGAGCTGCACGCCGTGGACCCCGCCGAGGTCGGGCTCGGGGACTTCGGCCGCCCGGAGGGCTTCCTGGACCGCCAGCTGCGGCGCTGGGGCAAGCAGCTGGACGCCTCCCGCAACCGCGACCTGCCCGGCATCGACGAGCTGCACGCGGCGCTCGGCCGGGAGCTGCCCGACTCGCCCGCCGCGACCGTCGTGCACGGCGACTACCGGCTCGACAACGTGCTGATCGGCGACGACGACAGGATCCGGGCGATCCTCGACTGGGAGATGTCGACGCTCGGCGATCCGCTGACCGACCTGGGCCTGCTGGTGATGTACAGCCGGCCGCTGGAGCTGCCCGACTCCCCCGTCTCCACCACGGCGCTGGCCCCCGGGCACCCCGGACCGGCCGAGCTGATCGAGCGGTACGCCGCGCGCTCGGGGCGCGACGTGACCGCGGTCTCCTGGTACACGGCGTTCGCCTGGTTCAAGCTCGCCGTGATCCTGGAGGGCATCCACTACCGGTACACGCTCGGCCAGACCGTCGGCCGCGGTTTCGACCGCATCGGCGAACTGGTGCCGGTCTTCATCGAGCACGGACTGACCACTCTCCAGGAAGGCTGACCAGTCATGGACTTCGCGTTCGACGCGCGCACGGAGGAGCTGCGCGCCAAGCTTCTCGCCTTCATGGACGAGTACGTCCACCCGGCCGAGCGGATCGCGCACGAGCAGCGCGCAGGGCTCGCCTCGCCGTGGGACGAGCCGCAGATCGTCAAGGACCTGAAGGCGGAGGCGAAGCGGCAGGGCCTGTGGAACCTGTTCCTGCCGGACGCCGAGTACGGCGCCGGGCTCACCAACCTCCAGTACGCGCCGCTCGCCGAGATCACCGGCCGCTCGCCGCAGCTGGCGCCCACCGCGACGAACTGCGCCGCGCCCGACACGGGGAACATGGAGGTGCTCGCGCAGTTCGCCGACGAGACGCAGAAGAAGCAGTGGCTGGAGCCGCTGCTGGCCGGTGAGATCCGCTCGGCGTTCGCCATGACCGAGCCGGACGTCGCCTCCTCGGACGCCACGAACATCACCACGCACATCGAGCGGGACGGCGACGAGTACGTCATCACCGGCCGCAAGTGGTACATCTCCGGGGCGATGAACCCGGACTGCAAGATCTTCATCGTGATGGGCAAGACCGACCCGGACGGGCCGGACATCCGCCGCCAGCAGTCCATGGTGCTGGTCCCGCGCGACACCCCGGGCGTCACGGTGACGCGCGCGATGCAGGTGTTCGGCTACGAGGACCACTGGCACGGCGGGCACGCCGAGGTGGTCTTCGACCAAGCGCGGGTGCCGGTCGCCAACCTGATCGGCGAGGAGGGCGGCGGCTTCGCCATCGCGCAGGCCCGCCTCGGCCCCGGCCGCATCCACCACTGCATGCGGCTGATCGGCATGGCCGAGCGGGCGATCGAGCTGATGTGCCGGCGGGCGGTGTCCCGCAACGCCTTCGGCAAGCCGCTGGCGAACCAGGGCGTGGTGCACAACTGGATCGCGGACGCGCGCGTGACGGTGGAGCAGCTCAGGCTGCTGGTGCTGAAGACGGCCTGGCTGATGGACACGGTCGGCAACCGGGGCGCCCACACCGAGATCCAGGCCATCAAGATCGCCACCCCGCGCGCGGTGGTGGACATCCTCGACCGGGCGATCCAGCTGCACGGCGCGGGCGGCGTCAGCCAGGACTTCCCGCTGGCGGAGCTGTACGCCGGTGCCCGGACGCTGATGATCGCGGACGGCCCGGACGAGGTGCACCAGCGCTCGCTGGCCCGCCGGGAGCTGAAGAAGTACGCGTGACACACGGCCGGGGGCGGCTGCCGCGTCGGTGGCCGCCGCCCCGCACGCGCGCGTAGCGGTGGCCGCCTCGCACGCGCGCGTGCGGGCCGGTCGCTGTGGACGGCGGGACGGGCGCCGCCGTTGCCCCCCTTCACGCGCGTGCGGGCCGGTCAGGGGCGCAGGGCGCGCAGCAGCAGGTCGGCCAGGTGGTCGGCCACCTCGCGCGGGCCGAGCGGACCGTCGGGGCGGTACCAGGTCGACAGGTGGTGGACCGAGCCGAAGTGGTAGTCGACGACGAGGTCGGCCGGGGTCGCCCGGGAGAAGACGCCGGCCTCCTGGCCCTCCTCGATCAGCGCGCGGAAGCGTTCGTGGTAGCGGCGGCGCTCGGCGCGTACCTGCTTGTTCTTCTCCGGGCTCAGGTGGTGCATCGAGCGGAAGAAGATGGACGCGTCGTCCAGGTTCTCGATGGTCGTGACGACGACGTCGGCGGCGGCGTCCCTGACGCGCTTCTCCACCGGTTCGTCGGAGCCCGCGACGGCGTCGAGCCGTTCCTGCTGGACACGCAGCACGCGCGCGTACACCTCGTGCAGGAGGTCGTCCTTGGAGCCGAAGTAGTGGTAGAGCGCCCCCTTGGTGACGCCTGCCGCTTCCACGATCTCCTGCACCGAGGTGCGGTCGTATCCCCGCTCGGCGAAGAGCCGGGTGGCGGCGGCCAGGAGCCGCTGCGGCACCGGAGTGCCGTCCCCGTCCGTCGTCCTGGGCACTGCCGCCACCTGCCTTCCGTGTCGCTACTGGTTGCCGTGCGCGTGGGAACGCAGTTCCCGACGGAGGATCTTCCCACTCGCCGTCTTCGGCAAGTCGGTGAGGATCTCCACCTGGCGCGGGTACTTGTAGGCGGCCAGTCTGTCCCTGCAGTACGCCGCGAGTTCACCTGGGTCGGCGTCGGCACCGGGGCGCAGGCTGATGTACGCCTTGACGGTCTCACCCCGGTACCCGTCGGGCACTCCGACGACGGCCGCCTCGCGCACCGCCGGGTGGGTGTACAGCACGTCCTCGACCTCGCGGGGCCAGACCTTGAAGCCGGACGCGTTGATCATGTCCTTCTTGCGGTCCACGACGTACAGCCAGCCCTGTTCGTCCATGAAGCCGATGTCGCCGGTGCGCAGTTCCCCGTCCGGGAAGGTCTCGGCGGTCGCGTCGGGGCGGCGCCAGTAGCCGGGCACGACCTGCGGCCCGCTGACGACGATCTCGCCCTGTTCCCCGAAGGGCACCTCCTCGCCCTGTTCGTCCAGGACGCGCACGAGGGTGTCGGGGCCGGGCAGGCCGACGGCGAGGGTGCCGGAGCCCGGGTCGACGGGGGCCTCCAGGTGGGGCGGGACGGCGGCGCAGGGGGCGGTGCACTCGGTGAGGCCGTAGCCGTTGCGGATGTAGGGGCCGAAGCCCGCGCGGAACCTCTCCACCAGGGCGGGCGGCACCGGGGCGCCGCCGGAGGAGATCGTGGTGAAGGAGGCGAAGTGGTCCCGGGTCGCGGACGGGTGGGCGGCCAGGGCCATGAACGCGGTGGACGGGCCGACCGTGTAGTGCGGCCGGTGCGCGGCGAACGCGTCGAGGACGACGCCCGCGTCGAAGCGGTACGCCAGGACCAGGGTGCCCGCGCTGGTCAGACAGGCGGCGAACTGGCAGACGATGCCGGTGATGTGGAACAGCGGCGCGAGCGCGAAGTACACGGGCGCCTCGGGCAGTGCCAGGCCGGTGGCCTGCCGCTCGGCGTTGTACATGATGTTGCGGTGCGTGTTGGTGGCGCCCTTGGGGGTGCCGCTGGTGCCCGAGGTGTAGCTGATCAGCGCGATGTCGTCGGGGCCCGGGTCGCGGCCGTCGGGGGCGCGGTGCCCGGCGCGGGCGACGGCGGTGAGGTCGTCGGCGTCGGCGGCCTGCGGGAGGCGGGCGAAGTTCAGCACCCGGTCGTCGTTGCGTGTCTGGAAGTCCAGTTCGCAGGCGGTGAGCGCGATCCGCACCGGCGAGCCGGCGGCCGTCTCGCGCAGGTACGCCTCCCAGGTTCGTGCGGAGCAGATCAGCGCGGTGGTCCCGGCGTCTTCGAGGACGTGTGCGACTTCGCCGGACTTGTACATCGGGTTGACGGGGACGACGACCGCGCCCGCCTTCCACGCGCCGAGCGCGGCCAGCACGAAGTGCGGTGAGTTCTGCAGCATCACCGCGACGCGGTCGCCGCGCTCCAGCCCGCGCGCGGCGAGGTGGCCGGCGACGGAGTCGCTGAGCGCGTCGACCTCCCGGTAGGTCAGCCGGCCGTCGAAGTAGGCGAGGCAGGCACGGTCCGGGGCCCCGGCGGCCGACGCGCGCAGGGCGTGCACCAGGGAGCCGGCCGGGGCGTCGGTGAGCAGGGCCAGCCAGGGCTTTGCCGCGTAGCGGGACGGGGCGGTCACCGGGCCGCTTCCCACTGCCGTTGGAGGCGGTTCATCCCGGCGACCCAGCGGTCGGGTTCGGCGGCGCGGGCCCGGTAGTACTCGGCGACCTCGGGGTGCGGCAGGATCAGGAAGCGGTCCTCCTCGATGCCCTTGAACAGGGCCTCCGCGACGTCCTGCGGCTCGATCGCGGTGGGCCTGAGCACGATGTCGCCCGCGCTGCCGGAGGCGTTGAGCATGTCGGTGCGCACGCCCTGCGGGCAGATGGCGTGCACCTTCAGCCCGCGGTGGCGGTACGTCAGGGACAGCCACTCGGCGAAGGCGTACGCGCCGTGCTTGGTGACGCTGTAGGGGGCGGCGCCGATCATCGTGAGCAGTCCGGCGGCGGAGACGGTGGAGACGAACCGGCCGCTGCCGCGCTCCAGCCAGTCCGGGAGCAGGGCGCGGGCGGCGCGGACGTGGGCCATGACGTTGACCTCCCAGGCGAGGTCCCACACCGTGTCGTCGGCGGACTCGGAGCCGCCCGAGCCGATCCCGGCGTTGGCGCAGTACACGTCGACGGTGCCGCCGAGCGCGTCCCGGGCGTCGGCGACCACGGCGCAGGCGTCGCCCGGGACGGCGATGCCGCCGATCTCGTCGGCGACGGCCTTCGCCCTGGCGGCGTCGAGGTCGTTGACGACGACCCGCGCGCCCTCGGCGGCGAACCGGCGGGCCAGGGCGGCGCCGATGCCGCCTCCCGCACCGGTGACGACGACTCCCGCATCCTGCACGGCTTCCACGATCGGTCTCCTTCGACACGGCCCGGTACGACCCGACACGGCGCGGCGCCGACCGCCGCGACCACAGACTAACCAGTCGGTATGTGCAGGGGAAGGGGCACGCGAGCCGGGTACTCGCGGCGAAACCCGCGGCCCTGACGGCCGGAACCGATGGCGCGGGCAAGTGGTAAAGACCAATCGGCTCCTCACCGTTCCGCCGGGGCGTGCCGCGCGCTAGCGTGCGGGGCCATGACACCGGCCGTGACACCGGCCGCGATCACGGAGGTCACCGCATGAAGCTGTCGAGACGGAGCCTGCTCGCCACCACGGCCGCGGTGGCGGCCTCGCCCGGGGTCCTCGCGTCCGCCGCGCACGCGGCACCGGAGGGCGGCCGGCGGCTGCGCACCGGCTTCGAGAACCTCGTCGCCGACGGGTACGCGGTCCTGGACGGGCAGCGCGTCGGCGTCGTCACGAACCCGACGGGCATCACCCGGGACGTACGGCACATCGTCGACGTCATGCACGCCGACGACCGCGTGGACCTGATCGCGGTCTTCGGGCCCGAGCACGGCTTCCGCGGCACCGCGCAGGCGGGCGGCTCCGAAGGCCGCTACGACGACCCGGCGACCGGCCTGCCGGTCTACGACACGTACCTCAAGAGCGGCCGGGCGCTCGCCGACATCTTCACCGCGTCCGGCGTGGACACGGTGGTCTTCGACATCCAGGACGCGGGCGCGCGCTTCTACACGTACATCTGGACGCTGTTCGACTGCATGGAGGCGGCGCGGCTCGCGGGCAAGCGGTTCGTGGTGCTGGACCGGCCGAACCCGGCCACCGGGCGCTCCGCCGAAGGGCCGGTGTTGCACAGGGAGTTCGCCACGTTCGTCGGGCGGCAGCCGATCTCGCAGGCGCACGGGATGACGGTCGCGGAGCTGGCGCTGCTGTTCAACGCGGAGTTCCTGACGGCGCCGGTGCCGCTGGAGACGGTGACCATGACGGGCTGGAGGCGCTCGGAGTTCTACGACGCCTCCGGGCTGCCGTGGGTGCCGCCGAGCCCGAACATGCCGACGCCGGAGACGGCGCTGGTGTACTCGGGGACGTGCCTGTTCGAGGGCACGAACCTGTCCGAGGGGCGCGGCACGACCCGGCCGTTCGAGCTGCTGGGCGCGGAGGGCATCGACGGCCGCTGGGCCGCCGCGGCGAACGGACTCGGCCTGCCGGGCGTGCGGTTCCGGGAGGCGTACTTCGCGCCCACGTTCTCCAAGTTCCAGGGCAGGACCGTCGGGGGCGTGCAGCTCCATGTGCACGACCGGGTGGCGTTCGACCCGGTGCTGACCGGGATCGCGCTGCTGGTGACCGCGAAGCGGGTGTGGAGCGGCTTCGCCTGGCGCCCGGACAACTGGATCGACAAGCTGACCGGCTCGACGCAGGTGCGCACCGCGATCAACGCGGGCGCGAGCCCGGACGAGGTGGCGGCGGGCTGGCAGGAGGAGCTGGCGGCGTTCCGCAGGACGCGCGCGCAGTACCTGCTCTACAAGTGACCAGGAACGGGCCGGGGCGCGTGTCCCGGCCCGTCCGCCCGGTCAGCGGTGCGAGGTGAACTCCACCACCTGCTGGTACGTCGGCCGGTTCTGCCAGCCGATCATGCCGTGCGTGATGCCGCCGAGCGCGCGGTGGTCGATCGCGTCGGCGCACCACTGGTCGCCCGCCCGGCACAGCTCGTCGCCGGGGTAGACCTGGGCGGCGGTCCTGCCGGCCGCCTCCTTGAGGGTGCTCAGCAGGATGTCCCGGCAGGCGCCGAGGTTGCCGCCGCCGCAGTACTCGCGCGCCAGCGGCCCGCGCACCTCCTCGCCGAGCACCGCCCTGATGTCCTTGTCCACATAGCTCCACCAGCCGTACTGGAAGGCGCTCCCGGCGTGCGCGCCGGTCGCGCCGTGCCCCGCCGACGGGGGCTCGTCGACGGGCAGGTTGTGGGTGAGGGCGCGGTACAGGCCGCTGCCGAGGCCCGGTTCGAACTGGGCCTTCACCAGCAGCGGCCACCACGCGTCGAGGATGCGGATCGCGTCGGCGTGGGCGTACGCCTTCGAGCCGGCCGAGGTCTCCGTGCGCCTGGCGCCCGCGGACAGCCAGGCCCGGAGCCTGCCGACGGCCGCCGCGGCCTCGGTGTCGGTCACCGGCGCGCTGGTGACCGCCTTCAGCAGCTTGGGCAGCACCTGCTGCGCCCGCAGGTCCGCGAGGCCCGCGTCGGCCATCGCCCGCACCAGTGAGGCCCGGGTCACCCCGCCGCCGGCGACCAGCGCGCGCACCCGGTCGTCCAGCAGGTCGCCGCGGTGCACGGAGCCCTCGCCCCAGGGCGCCGCCGAGTAATCCTTGGCCTGCTTGTTGTTCCAGGAGATGTAGTAGTCCTGGTCGACGGAGGCGGGGTGCTCGGCCGGGGGCGTGTAGGCGGCCGTGTTGCCCGCCGGGTCCCAGTCCCGCCATTCGTACGCCGGGCGCGCCCACACCGGGAAGTCCGGGTCGACGCCGCTCGCCCGCACCGGGTTGTCGCCGCTGTTGTAGTAGGCGCTGTGCCGGGAGTCGACGTAGAACCAGTTGAAGGTGAAGTTGATGTGCCGCACAGCCCGCTGGAAGGACTCCGGGCCGGTCACGTAACCGGGGTCGTTGAGCATCTGGAAGCCGACGATCGAGTCGGTCTCGTGCAGGAAGGACGAGCGCAGGGTGGTGTAGGCGACCTTCTTGCCGTCCACCGTGGCCCGGTGGGTGACCGGTCCGTACGCGGTGCGCCAGACCCGCATCGTGTACGAGCCGGCCGCGGTGCCGTCGGCGACGGTCGGCTTCCAGGCGTTCTTCCGCTCGACCTTCTCCATCGGCGTGCAGGTGCCGCGGTACAGGTAGTGGTGGTCGTCCCGGCACAGCTCGACGGCGTAGGTGTCGATGATGTCCTGGCCGGAGGTGGTCGCGCTCCACGCGTAGTCCTGGCCGCGGCCGAGCTGGACGTACATGCTCAGGCCTGCGAAGGAGGCGCCGCGGGCACTGATGCCGGGGCCCTGGATCTCCTGGAGCATCAGCAGCTGGGGCGCGAAGTAGCCGGTCTGCGGGCCGAAGACGGCGACCGGGTGGCCGCTGGCGGTGTGTTCGCCGCTGACCACGAGGGCGTTGGACATGCCGCGCCGGGCCGAGGAGGCCGCGCTCCTCACGGCGTCGGCGGTCGCGCCGGTGGCTGATGCGGTGGCCGCGCTGCCGGTGCGGTCGTGCACCAGCGGCTCCGCCGCCACCGAACCGGCGTCGGGCAGCGCGGTGCCCTGCGGGTCCTGCGGCTTCTGCGCGTAGGGGAAGCTGCCGTCGTGGACGGTGAGAACGGCCTCGGGGTCATTGCGCTCGCGGAAGGACTCCCAGACCTCGGTGCCCTCGGTGACGCCGTACTTCTCCTGGGCGGCCAGCAGGGACAGCGCGTTGCCGACCTCGCCGCCGCCCCCGGAACCGAACAGGGAGCCGACCACGGAGGCCAGCGCGACCAGGTCGGTGGCCTTGAAGTGCTCGATGGTGCCAGCGTTGGTGAGGGAGTCCTTGTGGCCGGTGAGGACGTACTCGCCGGGGAAGTAGCGGCCCCGGTCGGAGGCGTCGATGTAGGCGTTGATGCCGTCCAGGTAGGCGTTGACGTCGGCCAGTGCCTGGGCGCCGCTCTCGCCGCCGGAGGTGACGGCGCTGTCTATCTGGGCCTGCAGCTCGGCCTCGGTGTACGGGGCGCCGCGCCAGAACTGCTGTTCCAGGCCCTGGTTGGCCGCCGCTCCGCCCGCGAAGGGCGTCAACTGGCCGCGCCCGACGTGCCGGAAGAGGTCCATGAGCCACAGCCGGTCCTGGGCCGCGGCGTAGCCGGCGCCGAACTCCGTGCCGTACCGGGTGGTTCCCGTGATGTGTGGCACACCGGTCTTCTTGTCGCGGACGATCGTGACGTCACCGCGTCCGGCCGGCCGGACGGTGGAGGCGACCTGGTCGGCGGGGACGCCGAACGAGGCGTCGTTGAAGAAGGTGGCGATCGTGTCGTTGGTCAGCGCCGGGTAACCCGACGCGAGGCGGGCGTAGGGGCCGAGCTGGTCCCCGGCGTGCGCGGGCCGGGTGCCGAAGGCCTGGTTGAGGAGGATCTGGGCGAGGGTGGCGGTGCCGTTCTGGCCGGGCGGCAGGATGTCCGCGCACTGGCCGCCGCAGTGGTCGACGGCCGCGGCGGCAGCGGATTCCGTCGCCGTCCCGACCGCCTGATCCGCCACCGCCGGGGAAAGCGGTGACAAAAGACCTGCGAACAGCGCGCATACGAATGCGGCTTTCAGGAACCCGGGGATCGCGCGGGGAGTTCTCAGTCTGTCGAGGGCGGTGCGTGGGGTGTGCCGAGGCATGGCAGCTCCTCCCGACGGGGTGGGCCGACGTTACCGCCGGTATCCCCGGGAGGGAAGGTGAACATGCGTCAGTTTGCCAAGGAGGCCCAACGGGCGTACGAGTCACGGCAGTTGGGCCCTGTGCCACCCCACCCGGTTCCGGGGGCCGCCGGACGGCGGAGGGAGCCGAATCGCTTGTCGACACGTCCATTCCGAGACGTCCTCACGACGACGCCGAAGTGACCGGAAAACAAGGTGCAGGTGTGACGGAGGTGCAAGGCGATGGCCGGTTTCCGGAGTCTCGCAAGACAGGTCCGTGATCCACGGTGCGACCTGGCGCTACGGCGCTACTCACTGCGCAAGTGCCTTGAGCGGTTCGCCCCTTACGGGCACAGGGCGACCTGGGACCATCTGTGCTCCCGGGCCGGGTTCGGCCCCGAGGACCGCTCCCCCGACCCGGCGCGGCTCGTGGCCGCACTGGAGGAACTGGAGGAGGCGCGCGCGGTGTGGCTCGCCTACGAGGTCGAGTTCGCCGAGCGCCGCAGGAAGGAGAAGCACGACGGGCTGCGCAGGCCGGGCAGCGTGGACGACTGGCACCGCCTGACCTGGGGTGGGTTCGGCGTGGCCTGGTGCGACGACCCGCGGTTGCATCCCCGTGAGCCGCTGGCCGAGGTGCTGCGCCGGCTGATCGCCGCCCTGGAGCGCGAACCGGGCACGGACTGCCCGGTGTGCGGCGGGGAACGGCTGGTGTGGAAGTACGGCCTGGACCACGAGCCGTCGGCGGGCCCGGTCTGCACGGACTGCGGCATCCTGGTGCCGCGTCCGGTCCTGACACCGCAGGCCCTGGCGGACGCCAGGCACGGGCGCATGCTGGTGTCCGCCTGACCACGCCCGAGCCCGTCGGGGGTGCGACGGGGACGCCGCACCCCCTTACCCGACGGTGCCTGGCACCATCGGGGGCATGGTGCAGGTCTGCCTGAACGGCGCCCGTGGAGCCGCCGACGGTGCGATGGTGCCGCTGTCCCCCGGGGCGCTGGCCGGGTCGGCCGCCCTCGCGGTCGCGGCGGGCGCCACCGACATCCACGTCCACCCGAAGACGCCGTGCGGGCGGGACACGTTGTCGCCCCGGGTGATCGCCGCGACGCTCGTGGCGATACGGGCCCGGGTGCGGGTGCCGGTCGGGGTGACCACCGGCGCGTGGGCCGAGCCGGACGCCGCGGCGCGGGTGGAGCGCGTGCGCGGCTGGACCGTCCTGCCGGACCACGCGTCGGTCAACTGGCACGAGCCGGGCGCCGAGGAGGTCGCCGCCGCGCTGCTCGACCGGGGTGTCGGGGTGGAGGCCGGCATCTGGTCCGGCACGGACGGCGCGGCCCGGTTCGCGGCGTCGCCGCTCGCGCCCAGGGTGCTCCGGGTGCTCGCCGAGGTGACGGATCCCGTACCGCGTACGGCGGCGGACACGGCCCGCGCCCTGCTGGCCGACCTGGACACCGGCCACGGCCGCCCGGTCCTGCTGCACGGCGAGGACGGCGGCACCTGGCCGGTGCTGCGCCTGGCCGCCCGGCTGGGCCTGGCGACCCGGATCGGCCTGGAGGACACGCTGTTCCTGCCGGACGGCACGCCCGCGGTGTCGAACGCGCGGTTGGTGACGCAGGCGCTGGCGGAGTACGCGCGCGAGCGGGGGGTGGCGGGCGGAGGCCAGGCGGTTTCGTCTGCGTCAACTGATTGATCGACGCACTCGCCGACAAGTTCCGGACCGGGACGCAGTGGTCCACCTGCCGCACGCAGGGCACGCCGTCGGGCGGTGCATCAACCGCCTGAAGCAGTGGCGCCGCATCGGGGCCCGTGAGGAGTGGACCGCGGCCGTCCACCTGGCCGGACGACACCGCCTACGTGGTCCGCCTCCCGTCTGTGCGGGGCCGGACCGTGTCGCCACCCGGTGTCCCGGGAGTGGGCGGCGGACCGGTGGGCAGACGGGCTGCCGTTCGGATGTGGTGGTGCATCGTGGCGGCGTCGGCGTCCAGCCCTCGGTCGGTGTAGATCGCGGCGGCTTCCTGCCAGCAGGCAAGGGCCTCCTCCACGCGTCCGAGGTGGTTCAGCGATGTGGCGAGGACGGCGAGGGGCCAGGCGAGTGTCTCGTCGTGGCTGCCGAGGGACGCGCGGCCCAGTGCGATCGCGCGTCGGCAGTGCGTGATCGCCGTGTCGTGGTCGCCGATGCCCTGCCGGCCCCGGGCGATGGCCGACAGGGCGCATGCCTCGCCGTCGGTGTCGCCGAGCCGGTGGCGCAGCTGCGCGCTGCGTGTGCCGTGCTCGATGGCTTGCCGGTGGTTGCCGAGATCGGCGTGGAGGTTGGCGAGGTTGCCCTCCGCGACCGCTTCCCACCGTCCGGTGTCGAAGCCTCTGCTGAGGACGCGCACCTCGGCGAAGTGGTGCAGTGCTTCGGCGAACCGGGTCTGCCGGCGCAGCAGCTGGCCGAGTTCGGTGCGGGCGGCGATCTGGATGTGGATGTTGCCGGCATCCCGGGCGAGTGCGCAGGCGCGGACGAGGTCCTGCTCTGCGTCGGGATGGTGCAGGTGCGCCAGTGCCTCTCCGCGGGCGAGCAGGACGTTGGCTTCGTGCTCGCGCCGGCCGGACCGCTGTGCCGCGCGCAGGCCTGCGGTGGCGGTGTCGATGCGTTCCTGCCAGCCGCCCATGAGCACGAGGAAGCCCAGGGCGTCGACGAAGTGCAGGGCGTACCGGTCCATGGCGCGGTCGACGGCGTGGTGCAGGGCGGCGACCAGATTGGCCCGTTCGGCGGTGAACCACGCCCATGCCTGGTCACGGTCGGCTATGGGGTGGGGGTGGGCGGGCGTGGCGGGGTCCGTCACCAGGCGTGTGCAGGTGGGGTACAGGCGGCGGTCGGCGGTGTGAGCGGTGTGGCTGTACCAGGTGAGCACCGCGTCGAGGGCGTGGCGGCGCTCGTCCTCGGTGTCGTGTTCACGGGCCAACTCGTCCGCGTAGGCGCGCAGGAGGTCGTGGAAGCGGTACCGGTCGTGCGTGACCGGTTCGATGAGGTGCGCGTCGGCCAGCGCGTTGAGCAGATGCCGTGCCTCGCGTGGTGGCAGGCGCGCGAGGGCCGCCGCAGCGGGTGCCGAGATGTCCGGACCGGGGTGCAGGCCGAGGCGCCGGAAGAGGTTGGCCTGCGGAGCAGTCAATTGTTCGTAGGACCACTCGAGAACGTTGCGGACCGCGGCGTAGGGGTCCTGGCCCCAGCTCAGTGCGTCGAGTCTGACGTCCTCGTCGGCGAGTTCGGCGACGATGTCGGTGACGCGGACCTGTTCGTACGCCGCCGCCCGCCCGGCGGCGATCCGCAGCGCCAGCGGCAGCCGCGCGCACAGCCGGACGAGGTTCTCCACCGCGGCTGGTTCCGCCTGGGCCCGGACGGGGCCGATGATGCCGACGACCAGGCTCAAGGCTTCGGCCGGGGAGAGCACGTCGAGGGTGAGCCGGTGCGCGGCTTCGGTGACCACCAGGCCGGTCAGGCTGTCGCGGCTGGTCACCAGCACCATGCATCCGGGAGCGCCCGGCAGCAGCGGCCGGACCTGTTCGGCGCTGTTGGCGTTGTCCAGCACGATCAGCATGCGCCGTCCCGCCGCCAGCGTGCGGAACAGTCCCGAGCGCGCGCCGGTCCCGGCGGGCACCGCCGCCGGATGCACACCGAGCGCGACCAGGAAGTCCTCGAGCACCTCGTCCGGGCTCGCGGGCTTGCCGGGACCGTAACCGCGTAAGTTGGTGTGCAGGGTGCCGTCCGGGAACCGGTCCTGGACGCGGTGGGCCCAGTGCACCGCGAGCGTGGTTTTGCCTACCCCGCCCGAACCGTCGAGCGCGGAGATCACCACGGCCTGCCCGCCGGCCGGCGGTAACAGGGCGTCGAGCGCGGCCAGGTGGTCGGCGCGGCCGGTGAAGTCGCGGATCGGCTGTGGCAGCTGCCGGGGCACCGGTGACGCGACGGACCGGGGCGGCCCCGGGGCGGGCAGGATGGCGACGGCCCGGGTGGGGCTGTCCCGGCGGGGCCGGGGTTCACCGCGCAGGATCCGCTCGTGCAGCCGCTGCACATCGGCTCCGGGGCCGACTCCGAGTTCTTCGGCGAGACGGGTCCTGAGGCGGTGGAAAACGTGCAGCGCGTCCGCGCGCCGGCCACAGTGGTCCAGCGCCGTCATCAGCTGCGCGTGCAGCCCTTCGCGCAGTGGGTGGTCGTGCACGAGGTCTGTGAGGTCGTCGACGACCTCGTGGTGCTCGCCCAGCTCCAGCCGCCACCCGGCACACAGCTCCAGCGCGTTGAGCCGCTGCTCGTCCAGCCGTGCGGCGGATCTGGTCAGCGCCGCGGTGCCCAGCCCGCCGAGCGCGGTCCCGCGCCAGAGACTCAGCGCCGTCCGGATCACCTCGACTGCCCGGTCCAGCCTTCCCTCGGCGGCGTGGCGGCGGCTGTCGGCGAGCCCGGCGGCGAACCGGAGCGAGTCGAGCTCCTCCCCACCGACGCGGATCCGGTAGCCGGGTTCCTCGGTGAGGATGAGCCGCCGGCCGTCGCGACCCAAGCGTTCGCGCAGTGCCGAGACAGAGTTCTGCAGCTGCTTGACGGCGGTGGCGGGAGGCTCGTCGTCCCAGGTCATCTCGGTGAGCCTGGACAGCGGCACCACCGAGTTCGGTGCCAGCAGCAACGCCGCCAGCACCCGCTGACGACGCGCTCCGGGCACCAGCACCCGCTCACAGCCCGTCCAGACCTCCAGCGCGCCGAGTACGCGAAAGTCCATCCCCCCGAAGCTCTCCCCTGACCGAAAGTGACTCGACCACAGCATAGCGTTCACGGAAATGCCCGCCCAGCGGCCGATGGTGACGCGGTGATGACGTCACGGGGACGGCACGCGACACGGTGATCCCTGTCCCCGCCCGTTCCCGCCGGCCGGTCGCCGAAGGCATCCGTGCGGCGGCGGACCGGGGGCGAACCACCATTCGATCAAGAGAGCTGAGGAGAGAGAACGATGAGAAAATTCATCGGCAGCGTGTTCTTGGCAGCCGCCGCCAGCACACTCCTGGCAACGGCGCCCGGAGCACAGGCGGCGCCCGCAGCGGCGAGCGGGCCGGCGGGCGCCCAGGATTCGTGGCGGACGGCGTTCTACTGCGGGTCGGCGGACACCTGGACGACGTGCAGCCCCTCGTCAAGCGAATTCCCCGCCGAGGCCGTCTGGTACCCCGGCGGGTCCCCGAGCGTTCACCTCCTGGTCAACAACCACGCGGCCGGAGGGGAGGCCTGTCGCATCGTCGTCAACGGGGGCCGCTTCGACGTGAGGTACATCGACCCCACGTACAACCTCTGGACATGGCTGGGCAACACCGGGTCCAACCCCAGGGTCCAACTCGAGTGCATCCGCCGGAGCCCGAGCGGGGACGCGGGAATCGGAGGCTACATCCAGTTCAACTACTAGGCGGTTTCGCTCGGATCGGCGTGCGGACCAGAGGACGAACGTCGGTGGCCGGTACCGGCCGTCGGCCGCGGGGGGAGTCCTCGTGGTCGGTCCGCCGCGGGAGCGGCCGATGGCATGGTCGTCCGGCTCACCGGCCGGGGCCCCTTCCACGGGCCCCGGCCGCGTGCTGGTGAGCGCACGATCGTGGAGTCCACCGGCGCCGGCCGGGCCAGGTCGTCCTCCCCGTCGGCTTGCCACCGGGGCGGTGCACACCCGCTCCCGGGTGACCTCGACGGCCCACATCCGCACCCGGTTGTGGACACCTCGCCAGTTGCCGCGCTTCTGCGGCAGGTGGACCCACTGCGTTCCGGTCCGGAACCGGTAGGCGGTCGAGCCGGCCACCGCAGGCCGTCGGCGGATCAGCCTCGGGTCTCCCGCCCTCGTCGTGGCGTTCCGCCACGGCGGCGGGTGCCGGACTGTTCCACCAGCAGGCGGGAGCCGGCCTGGCGTTCGCCGAAGACGTCGTCCGGGTTGGACAGGACGCAGCCGTCCAGGGAGAGGCAGCCGCAGCCGATGCAGTCGGTCAGGTGGTCGCGGAGCCGGTTCAGCTGGTTGATCCGCTCGTCCAGTTCGGAGCGCCAGGCCTCGGACAGCCGCGCCCAGTCCTCGCGGGTCGGGGTGCGCTCCTCGGGGAGTTCGGCGAGCGCCTCGCGGATCGTGGCCAGCGGGATGCCGACGCGCTGCGCGGCCCGGATGAAGGCGACGCGGCGCAGGGTGTCACGGCTGTAGCGGCGCTGGTTGCCCGTGGTGCGGCGGCTGCTGATCAGGCCCTTGGCCTCGTAGAAGTGCAGGGCGGAGACGGCGGCGCCGCTGCGCGCGGCGAGCTGGCCGACCGTGAGCTCGTGGATCTTCTCGGGAATCTGGGGCACTCCCCGAAGCCTACCGACCGCTCCCTTGCCCCTTGCCCACCACTCTCCCGCCCTCCTTGCCCTCCGCTCCCCGTCCCCTTGGCCTCACTCTCCCCGCCCCGCTTCCGTTGACAGGGAACGCCGGGACGACCATGCTAAGCAGTCGCTTAGACGTAGGACCGGACTTGCGACGCGGGAGGCCAGCGACATGGCAGAGCCGAGGATCTTCACCTCCGCCGACGAACTGAAGGCGGCGGTGGGCGAGCAGCTGGGGTACACCGACTGGCTGGAGGTCGACCAGAAGCGGATCGACCTGTTCGCGGAGGCCACCGGCGACCACCAGTGGATCCACGTCGATCCGGAGAAGGCGGCGGCGGGCCCGTTCGGCACGACCATCGCGCACGGCTATCTCACCCTGTCGCTGCTGCCGCTGTTCGGGCCGCAGCTGATCGGCGTCGAGGGCGTGAAGATGGGCGTCAACTACGGCACCAACAAGGTCCGTTTCCCCGCCCCCGTGCCGGTCGGCTCACGGCTGCGCGCCACCGCGCGGATCGCGGACGTCGAGGACGTGACCGGCGGTGTGCAGCTGACGCTCGCGTTCACCGTGGAGCGCGAGGGCGGCGACAAGCCGGTGTGCGTGGCCGAGTCGGTGGCGCGCTACTACCTCTGAGCGTGGCCGAGTCGGTGGCGCGCCACTACCTCTGAGCGTCGCCGGGGGCTCCGCGCCCGCTACCTCCGGGCATCGTCAGAGGGCCCGTGCCCGCCGTGGGCCGTCCTGGCCCCGACCATGCGCAGCACGAGGTCGGCGTAGAGGGCGCCGACCTCGTCGGGCGTGCGCGGGCCGTCCACGTTGAACCAGCGGGCCACGTCGATGCAGAGCGAGAGGATCGCCAGCGTCGTGCCATGTACGTCAAGGACGTCGAACTCGCCCGTGGCGACGCCGTCCTCGATGATGCCGCGGATCTCGCCGTCGACCTTGCGGCGCAGCGCGAGGATCTCGGCGCGGGCCTCGGGGCCGAGCGAGTCGAGTTCGTACTGCACGACCCGGGCCGTGGTGCGCCCTCCGGCGTGCCAGCGGACGAAGGAGCTGACCGCGCGGGCGAGCCGCTCGGCGGCGCCACCCTCGCCGCTCGACGCGGTCCGCAGGATCTGCAGGGCCTTCTCGTGGCCGATCCGGCTGATGCGGTGGAGCAGTTCTTCCTTCGTCTTGTAGTGGATGTAGAGCGCGGCCGGGCTCATACCGGCGCGGCCCGCGATGTCACGGGTCGTCGTCGCGTGGTAGCCCCGCTCGGCGAAGGCCTCCACGGCGGCGATCAGCAGTCGCCGGGCCGCGTCGGGCGTGACCTCGCCCCACGCCTGCGCCTCACCGCCGGCCGTCTCCTCCGCCGTACTCATCACTCACCCCTCACTCTCCGACAGGGGTATCACCATACCCCCGAAGGTGAGCGAGCGCTTAGCATGATCGCTCGGAGCTGCGGAGCCGCACGGCTGCAGAGCTTAGGTTTCAGAGCTTCGGTTTCAGAGCTTCTGGAAGGGGTCGTGCTCGGCGAGCAGCTTCTCGAGCCTCGCCTGGTCGACGCGGCTCACGATCTGCCCGGCCTCCTGGCGGTCCCGGACGACCTTGGCGAGGGTGAAGGCGGACGTGACGAGGTAGAGGACGGCGATGCCGAGGAAGGCGCGCACCCACATGTCGGTGTCGAGGTTGAGGATGCCGAGGGCCGTGGCCGCGAGGGCGACGGCGAAGGACGCGACGGCCTGGCCGTAGAAGGCGGCCGTGTTCTGCTGTTTGACCGGTGTCTCGCTCATGGGGACAAGGATCGGCGGACGTGGCGGGCACCACATCCGCCGGGATACTCAGGTGTCGTACTCAGTGGGCCGCGTGGGCAGGCTGCGGCGGTCGGCGCCTCAGAACGCGGAGACCCCTGTCAGGGCGCGCCCGATGACCAGCTTCTGGATCTGGCTGGTGCCCTCGTAGAGGGTCATCACGCGGGCGTCGCGCAGCAGTTTGCCCGCCGGGTACTCGTCGATGTAGCCGTAGCCGCCGAAGACCTGGAGGGCGTTGTTGGCGGCGCGGACGGCGGCCTCCGAGGCGTAGAGCTTGGCCTTGGAGGACTCCACGGCGAACGGCCGTCCCCGGTCGACGAGGTCGGCCACCCGCCAGGTGAGCAGCCGGGCGGCGTCCACGTCGACCGCGATGTCGCTGATCAGCTCCTGGACGAGCTGGTGGTGGGCGATGGTCTTGCCGAACTGCTCGCGCTCCCCGGCGTACTTGACGGCCACGTCCAGGGCCGCCTGGGCGATGCCGACGCAGCCGGCGGCGACCGACATCCGGCCCTTGGCGAGGGCGGACATGGCGACCTTGAAGCCCTGGCCCTCTTCGCCGAGCAGGGCGGAGGCGGGGACGCGGACGTCCTCCAGGACCAGTTCGGCGGTGGCCTGGCCGCGCAGGCCGAGCTTGCCGTGCACGGTGCGGCGGGTCAGGCCGGGCGTGTCGGCGGGGACCAGGAAGGCGGAGACGCCCTTGTGGCCGGGCGCGTCGGTGGAGCGGGCGAAGAGCAGCACGACGTCGGCCCAGGTGCCGTTGGTGATGAACATCTTGCTGCCGTTGATGACGAAGTCGCCGCCGTCGCGCACCGCGCGCGTGGCGAGGTTCCCGGCGTCGGACCCGGTGCCGGGCTCGGTCAGGCCGAAGCAGCCGACGTACGCGCCGGAGGTCAGGCCCGGCAGCCACTGCCGCTTCTGCTCCTCGTCGCCCCAGGTGGCGATCGTCTTGGCGACCAGGCCCAGCGAGACGGAGACGATGCCGCGCACCGAGGAGTCGCCGCGGCCGAGTTCCTCGGTGACCAGGCAGTACGCGAGGTGGTCGCCGCCCGAGCCGCCGTACTCCTCGTCGACGGTCAGGCCGAGGAAGCCGACCTCGCCCAGCTTCTTCACGATGGCGCGGTCCACCTCCTCGGCGCGGTCCCAGGCCACGACATGGGGGGCGATCTCGCGCTCCACGAAGTCCCGGGCGAGCTGCCGGACGGCGGTCTGCTCCTCGCTGAGCTCCAGGTTCATGCCGAGTCACCCCACAGAAGACGGATCTTGAAAGCCGTACATTTAAATTAGCACTGCTAGTTTCCAGGTGCAGCCCTACTATGTGCGCCATGGCCCGACCGCGCAAGCCCCTGCTCAGCACCGACCGGATCGTCGAGACGGCCCGTGCGCTCGTGGACGCGGAGGGCCTCGCCGCCGTCTCCACGCGCCGGCTCGCCGCGGAACTGGGGGTCAGCGGGCCCTCGCTCTACAACCACTTCCGGACCAAGGACGAGATCCTGGAGGCGGTCGCCGACTCGGTGAGCGCCCAGGTCGACCTGTCGATGTTCGAGGACGGCCGGGACTGGCGGACCGCGCTGCACGACTGGGCCGTCTCCTACCGGACCGCCCTGCGCGACCACCCGAACATCGTCCCCGTGCTCGCCCGCGGCCCCGGCCGCCGCCCGGCCGCGCTCCGGCTCGCGGACGCGGTGTACGGCGCGATGGTCGACGCCGGCTGGCCGCCCGCGCAGGCCACCTCCATCGGCGCGCTGATGCGGTACTTCATCATGGGCTCCGCGCTCGGTTCCTTCGCCGGCGGCTTCGTCGACGACGCGAGCGCCTACGACCCCACCGACTATCCCCACCTGGGGCAGGCCCACCTCCTCGCCGAGCAGCAGGACAAGATCGACGAACGGGCCTTCGAGACGGGGCTCGCGGCGCTGCTGGACGGGTTGGCGGCGCAGTACGAGCGGGTGGCGCGGACTGTCTGACGTTCCCGGGGGTGCTTCGCGGGGGCCGTCCGACGCCCCTGCGGGATGGTTCGGCGAAGGCCGAAGTGTGTGTGCCGCACCCTGGACGCATGACCTCAAGGGACGTCCGGGCGGCGCAGCTGGCGCGGCTCGCCGCACTGCTCGCCGACGAGACGCGGGCCGCCTGCCTGCTGGCGCTGCTCGACGGGCGCGCGTGGACCGCCGGCGAGCTGGCACGGCACGCGGGCGTGGCCGCGTCGACGCTCAGCGGTCATCTCGGCAGGCTCGTCGCGGGCGGACTGCTCGCCGAGGAACGCCAGGGGCGGCACCGGTACGTGCGGCTGGCCGACGCGCGGGTCGCGCAGCTCGTCGAGGACCTGGCCGCGCAGGTCGCGCCGGACGCCGTGCCGTCGCGCCCGCGCACGCTGCGCGAGGCGAGCGCCGGGTCGGCGATGGCCCGCGGCCGGACCTGCTACGACCATCTCGCCGGGCGGCTCGGCATCGCGGTGACCGATGCGCTGACGGCACGCGGGCTGCTGCGCCAGGACACCGGGTTCGCGCTGACGGACGCGGGACTGGCGTGGTTCGCGGCGGCCGGGATCGTCCTGGACCGCCGTGGCCGGCGCCCGCTCGCCCGTGCCTGCCTCGACTGGACCGAACGGCGCCCACATCTCGCCGGCGTCGCGGGCGCGGCCCTGTGCCGGCACGCCCTGGACACGGGCTGGTGCGTGCGCATCGGCTCGGAACGGGCGGTGCGGGTGACTGCGTCGGGCGAGACAGCCCTGTCGACGTTGCTCGGCATCGACGTGGTGCTGTTGCGCTGAGCAGGGAGGCCAGGCCCCGCATACCAGCGCACTCCGGCCGCGAAAGGGTGGGACCGGGCCGTACCGACCGAGCCGGGCGGGGCTTGGCGGGGCCCGGCCGGGCAGGGCTTGGCCGGGCGGAGCCGGGGCGGGGCGGGGCGAGCTGGGCAGGGCCTGCCGAGCCGGGCCTGCCGGACCGGACGGGACCCGGTCTTGACCTGGCCTGGCCTGGCTGGACCGAGCCCGACATGGCTGGGCCTGCCGGACCGAGCCTGAGTAGACGGGACCGGACGGGACCGGACGGGACCGAGCTTGGCCGGGCCGAGTTGGGCCGAGCCGGACAGGGTTGGGCCGAACCGGGCGGACCGGACCGGACCGAGCTTGACCTGACCTGGCCGGGCTGGGCGGAGCCCGGCATGGCTGGGCCGAGCCGGACGAACCTGGACCGAGCCTCGCCCGGCTGGACCGAGCCGGACCGGACCGACCCCGGCTTGGCTGGGCCGAGCCGCGCCAGCCGGGCCGTGCCGAGCGGGTCGGGCCCGTCGTCCGGAATCCGCGAGACCGCTGTCCGATTCCTTACCTACCCTCTGGAGCATGATGAGCACCGTCCCCGCCCGTCGCACGGAACTGCTCGCCGCCGGTGCGGCGGCCGTCACCGTCGTGCTGTGGGCCTCCGCCTTCGTCTCGATCCGCAGCGCGGGCGAGGCCTACTCGCCGGGCGCGCTCGCGCTCGGCCGGCTGCTGTCCGGCGCGCTGGCGCTGGCCGTCATCTGCCTGATACGCCGGGAAGGGCTCCCGCCGCGGGGCGCGTGGCGCGGGATCGCGATATCCGGGGTGCTGTGGTTCGGCTTCTACATGGTCGCCCTCAACTGGGGCGAGCAGCAGGTCGACGCGGGCACGGCCGCGCTGGTCGTGAACATCGGCCCGGTGCTGATCGCCCTGCTCGGCGCGCGGCTGCTCGGTGACGCGATGCCGCCGCGGCTGCTGGCGGGCATGGCGGTGTCCTTCGCGGGGGCGGTGACCGTCGGGCTGTCGATGTCGGGCGAGGGCGGCGCCTCGGTGCTCGGCGTGGTGCTCTGCCTGCTCGCGGCCGTCGCGTACGCGGGCGGTGTCGTCGCCCAGAAGCCCGCGCTGGGCGCGGCGAGCCCGTTGCAGGTGACGACGTTCGGCTGCCTGGTCGGGGCGGTGGCCTGTCTGCCGTTCGCCGGGCAGCTCGTCCAGGAGGCGGCCGGCGCCCCGGCCTCCGCGACCCTCAACATGATCTACCTCGGCATCTTCCCGACCGCGCTCGCCTTCACGACGTGGGCGTACGCCCTGGCGCGGACGACGGCCAGCAGGATGGGCGCGACGACGTACGCGGTACCCGCGCTGGTGGTGCTGATGTCGTGGCTGGCGCTCGGTGAGGTACCGGGGCCGCTCACCCTGGCCGGCGGGGCGCTGTGCCTGGCGGGCGTGGCGGTGTCCCGGTCGCGGGCACTGGCGGTGCCCCGGACGACGCCGGCCCCGGAGACCCCGGTGGTGCCGGACGCCCCGGACCCGGCCCGCTGAGCAGACCCGGCGCGCGCCAGGGCAGCCGGCACCGCTGAGCCGGCTCGGGCGCGCGTCCGGTCGGCCAGGGGCTTCCACCGACCGCAGGCCGACGGCGAGCACGGCGATGCAGCCTCACGCGGCCATCGACGAGTGCTCGGCGCCGACCCCGCGCGCCGGGTACCGCCCGGCCGGCGGCCGTGGGGCGAGCCGGACCCGGCCAAGGTCCGCGGACGCAAGCGGTCGGCGCCACACCGCAGCCCGGGCCCGCGCCCCGATCCCCACCCCCTCAGCCGATGAGACGGCCGGGACGGCCGGTCAGAAGATCACCAACGCCCGTCCGCCCTTGCCCGCCACCATGTTCTCGAACGCCGCCGGGATGCCCTCCAGGGCGATGCGCTCCGTCACCAGGGCGCCGAGGTCCAGGCGGCCGGTGCGGATGTGGTCGGCGAGTACCGGGAGGTCCTGGGCCGGGTTGGAGTTGCCGTAGACGCAGCCGGAGAGGGTGCGGCCCCAGTGGAAGATCTCCAGGGCGTTGAAGGTGACCTGCTGGTCCTTGCCGCCGATGCCGACGACCGTGGTGCGTCCGCCGCGCCGGGTGGATTCCCAGGCGGTGCGGATGGTGACCGCGCGGCCGACGCACTCGACGGCCACGTTGACGCCCTGCTTGCCGGTGAGGGCGCGGATCTCGCGGGCGGTGGTGTCGGAGGCGACGACGTAGTCGGTGGCGCCCGCGCCGCGCGCGAGTTCCTCCTTCTCCGGGGAGACGTCGACCGCGACGATCTTCGAGGCGCCCGCGATCCGCGCGGCCTGGAGGGTGGCCAGCCCCACTCCCCCGACGCCGAACACGGCCACCGTCTCGCCGGGACGGACCTTGGCGGAGTGGTGGACGGCGCCGTAGCCGGTGAGGACGGCGCAGCCGAGCAGGGCGGCGTCGGTGAGCGGCACGCCGTCCGGCACGGGCAGCACGCAGGACTCGTGCACCACGGTTTCCTCGGCGAACGCGGCGACGTTCAGGCCGGGGTGCAGTTCCGTGCCGTCGGAGGTGCGGCGGGCGTGCACCTCGGCGGCGCCGGCCAGCGCGTTGGCGCACAGCCAGACCTCGCCGAGCACGCAGGCGTGGCAGTTTCCGCAGGCCGGCGCCCAGTTGAGGACGACGGCGTCGCCGGGCGCGAGGTGCCCGACGCCCTCGCCGACGGCGACGACGGTGCCCGCGCCCTCGTGGCCGAGGACGGCCGGGACGGGGAGTCGCATGGTGCCGTTGGTCAGGGACAGGTCGGAGTGGCAGACGCCGGCCGCGGCGAGCCGGATGCGGACCTGGCCGGGTCCGGGGTCGGGCAGGTCGATCTCGGCGATCTCCAGCGGGGAGCCGACGGCGGGCAGGACGGCGGCGCGAACAGCCATGGCGGGGCAACTCTCCTGGGGCGGGAGGACGACGGGCGAAGGGTGCGGGGGCCTCGGGTCGGGTCAGAACTGCAGCGACTTGGTCTGGAGGTATTCGGCCAGCCCGTGCGTGCCGAGTTCGCGGCCGACGCCCGACTGCTTGTAACCGCCGAACGGCGCCAGCGGGTTGAAGCGTCCGCCGTTGATGTCGACCTGGCCGGTCTCCATCCGGCGCGCGAAGGCCACCGCCTCGGCCTCGTCGCCCGCCCACACGGCGCCGGCGAGGCCGTAGACCGTGCCGTTGGCGATGTCCAGGGCCTCGTCCTCGTCCTCGTAGCGCAGGATCGACAGGACCGGGCCGAAGATCTCCTCCTGGGCGATGGTCATGCCCGGGGTGACGTCGGCGAAGACGGTCGGGCTGACGAAGTAGCCCTTGTCGCGGGGGGCCTCGGGGCCGCCTGCGGCCAGGCGGGCGCCCTCGGCGACGCCCTTCTCGATGTAGCCGCGCACCCGCTCATGCTGCTTGGCGTTGACGACCGGGCCGATGCGGTCGCCGTACTTGGCGGCAGCGGCGGCGGCCAGTTCCACGGCCTCGTCGTACTGGGCGGAGTGCACCAGCATCCGGGTCCAGGCGCTGCACGTCTGGCCGGAGTTGGACATGACGTTGGCGACGCCGACGTTGACGGCCTTGGCGAGGTCGGCGCTGGGCAGGATGACGTTGGCGGACTTGCCGCCGAGTTCGAGGGCGACCTTCTTGACGGCGGCGCCGGCCGTGGCGGCGATCCGCCGGCCGACGGCGGTGGAGCCGGTGAAGGACACCAGGTCGACGCCGGGGTGCTCGGCGAGGGCCTGGCCCGCGACCGGGCCGAGGCCGGTCACCAGGTTGAAGACGCCCGCCGGGACGCCGGCCTCGTGCACCGCCTCCGCGAACAGCTGGGCGGTCAGCGGGGTGTCCTCGGCGGGCTTGAGGACGAGGGTGCAGCCCGCGGCGAGCGCCGGGGCGACCTTGGCGACGATCTGGTGCAGCGGGTAGTTCCAGGGCGTGATGGCGGCGACGACGCCGATGGGCTCCTGGTAGACGGTCGAGTTGCCGACCTTCTCCTCGAAGGGGTACGACGCGGTCAGCTCGGCGTACGAGCCCGCCACCGCGATCGGGGCGCCCACGTGCACGGCCTGCGAGAACTTCAGCGGCGAGCCGAGTTCGGCGGTGACGGTCCCGGCGATCTCGTCCTTGCGGGCGACCAGCACGTCCCGCAGGGCGGCGATGCGCGCGGCCCGCTCGGCGGGCGGGGTGGCGGCCCACCCGGCGAGGGCGGCGCGCGCGGCCCGTACGGCGGCGTCGATGTCCAGGGCGTTGCCCGCCGGGACCTGGCCGATGATCTGCTCGTCGGCCGGGTTCACGACCTCGATCACGTCCTGGCCGGCGGCCGGGCGCCAGGCGCCGTCGATGTACATGCCGTCGTGTGCCTTCATGGCGTTCCCTCCGGGCGGGCGTCGTCGTCCGCACCCCAAACTAGCGCTGTTAGTTTTCCGGCACCAGGGGCGGTCCGCATGGCACGGCTCACCCTGCCCGCCGGAGGCTCGGAAGTCGACCCGGTTCACGCCCCCAGGTCCGGCAGCCGCTCCGGGGTGGGGCAGATCCGTTCGCCGTCCTGGCCGAAGACGAACATGTGGGCGAGGTCGACGAGCAGCGGGACCTGCATGCCGTGGCGCAGGGCGATGTCCGGCGTGGTGCGGACGATGAGGTCGCCGGGCAGCCGGGGATCGGCGCGCGCGGGTTCGGGCCCGTCGTCCGCGGGGTGGTCGAGCACGACCACCGGGCCGGCGCGCAGGGCGCCCGCCTTCTCCTTGAGCCGGTCCAGGACGGTGCCCTCCCGGCGGCGCCGGCGGACGGGCGGCGCGGGGCGCGGCGCCTCCAAGTCGGGGACGACGGCGGGGCGCGAGCCGGTGTTGAAGTGCACGAGATTCTCGTGGCCCTGGTACTCCACGTGCTCCACGAGTCCGGTGAGCGGCACCTCGCCGGGCCGGGCGGCGGCGGGCTGGGCGATCCGGACGGCCTCCGAGCGCAGCCCCACGATGATCTCGCGGCCCTGCTGGACCCGGAGCAACTGGTGGTCCAACGACAGCGGTTCGGGCAGCCGCAGGAACTGCTTGCCGAGGCTGACGGTCATCGCGCCGTCGAGGGGCGCCCGGACCAGGCCGCGCAGCAGGTTGATGCGCGGAGTGCCGATGAAGGCGGCGACGAAGACGTTGGCGGGCAGCCCGTAGACCATGCGGGGGGTGTCGACCTGCTGGAGGACTCCGCCGCGCAGGACGGCGACCCGGTCGCCGAGCGACATGGCCTCCGACTGGTCGTGGGTGACGTAGACGGTGGTGACGCCCAGTTCGCGGGTGAGCTTGGAGATCTCGGCGCGCAGGTGGTTGCGGAGCTTGGCGTCGAGGTTGGACAGCGGCTCGTCCATCAGGAAGGCCGAGGGGTGGCGGGCGATGGCCCGGCCCATGGCGACGCGCTGGCGTTCGCCGCCGGAGAGCTGGCTCGGGAATCGGTCGAGGAGGTCCTCGATGCCGAGCATGCGGGCGGTGGCGTCCACGCGCGGGCGGGGGTCGCCGCCGGGGTTCTCGATGCGCAGCGGGAAGCCGATGTTGTCGCGGCTGGTCATGCTCGGGTAGAGGGCGAAGTTCTGGAACACCATCGCCATGTCGCGCCCGGACGGCGGCAGTTCGTTGGAGAGTTCGCCGTCGAGGAAGAGGCGGCCCTCGTCGATCTCCTCCAGCCCGGCGATCATCCGGAGCACCGTGGACTTGCCGCACCCGGACGGGCCGAGCAGCACGAGGAACTCACCCGGTGAGATGTCCAGGGACAGCCGGTCCACCACGCGGGTGCCGCGGGTGTAGGACTTGCTGACGTCGTGCAGGGAGATGGCGCGTGTCATGGCGAGGTGCCCCCGAGGGCTCACTGGGCGCTGGTGCTCCGCGGTCGGTGCCCCGCACGGGCCGTACGGGGTTGTGGGTCACGGAAGTTAACGGAATGTGCGCACTCGGGGGAAGAGACAGGGCGGGATCGGACGCCGCGGCTCAGCAGGTGAGAAAGCGGACGCCCGGATTCAGTTCGCCGCGGGGGCCCGGCCCGGGTCGCGGACCTGCGCGAGGTGGGCGAAGACGACCACGTTCCCGGAGTAGCCATTGCGCCGGTCGTAGCTGCCGCCGCAGGTGATCAGCCGCAGTTCGGGACGGCCCCGGTGGCCGTACACCTCCTCGTCGGGGAAATCGTCCTTCTCGTACGACTTGACGGCGTCGACCGTGTAGACGGCGGTGCGGTCGTCGGCGCGCCGGACCTCGATGCGGCGGCCGGGCTGCAGCTCGGTCAGGCCCGCGAAGACGGCGGGACCCTGCGCGGTGTCGAGGTGACCGACGGCGACGGCGGTGCCGTTCTCGCCGGGGGTGGGACCGCCCGTGTACCAGCCGACCAGGTTGGGGTCGTCGTCGGGCGGGGCCGTCATCCGGCGCCGCGAGTCGAGTTCCAGGCCCATGACCGGGGCGTCGACGTCGAGGTAGGGGACCGACAGGCGGGTGGCGCGGGACGGCGGCAGGGACCGGGGCGCGGCCGGGGGACGCGGCGCGGCGGGCCGGGCGGCCGGGGAGCCGGGTCTGGCGGGCGCGGCGGCCGGGGCACTCGGCCTGGTGGGCGCGCCGGGCGGAGGGCTCCGCCTGGCGCCGGGCGGGGCGGCCGGGGCGGCCGTCCGTGCGGGGGCCCGCCCGGCGGCGTGGGACGTGCCGTCCGGGCGGGTCGCCGCGGGGCCCGGAGCGGCGGTGGCCGCTCCGGGCTCGTCGTCCTGGGCCCACCAGACGCCGCCCGCCACCAGGCAGACGGCCACGAGGACCGTCCGCGTCAGGCGGTAGGCGCGCGTCCGGCTGACGGGCCGGCCGCTGCGCTCAGGAGGCCGTGCCATCGGCGCGACGACGCAGCCGGAGCCAGGCGACTCCACCGACCGCGGCCATGCCGACGCCCGCGGCGCCCGCGACCGAGGTGAAGGCGTCGTCGCGGGCCAGGCCGCCGCCGCCCGCCGGGGGACCGCCGTTGGGCGAGGCCGGGTCGTCGGGGCAGTCGACCTTGAACGTCTTCTGCTTGTCGGCGCCCATGCCGCCGACGGTCTTCCAGGTGACCTTGTAGGTGCCGTCCGGAAGCTTCAGGTTCTTGGTCTTGCCGGCACCGGTCGGCAGCGTGAGGACGCCGCTCTCGGTGGGGCCGTTGGGGACCTTCGGCTGGGTCTCGACGGTCCAGTTCACGGTCTGGCCCGGGGCGAAGTTGAAGGCGGCGAGGTAGAAGTCGCACACCTTCGGCTCGTTGACGGGGTCGTCGGCCGCGGTGGTGGCCGAGTGGATCTTGATGTCTCCGTTGTCGCCGGGGGCGGCGGAGGCCGTGGGTGCCGCGAGGAGCATGGATCCCGCGGTGGCGAGAACCGCGAGCGCGGCGGCGCGGCGCGGACGGACCGAGGTGGTCATGTACTTTCCTCCGAGTCAGGTGATTTTCATACAAATCACTCTGCGTCTGACTCTGCGTCACGTTTGACGCGGAATCACGGAGACAACGCCGGATGAACCGTCAGATATCCCCCTTTCGGCCCAAACGTGACCGGAACGGTGCACCCGGAGGCCTGGATTTCCTGCCCCGCGGCGGGCCGGGCCCGCCGTGATCATGGCGAAGCCGAGGACGGTCAGCATGGATGGAAACCTCACGTTCGCCGTTGAACATCCCACCAGGGCCGGCGGTGCGAGCGACGTTAGGTCCCGTCAAGCGGCGTCAACAAGACGTTGGCCTGCGAGCAATAAGCGCAGAACTCCAGGTCGCGGCCCTGCTCAGGTCACCGGGCCGAGCTGAGCGGTCACGGGCGCGAGCTTGACCGGCACGCCGTTGAGGACCGCGTTGCCGGACAGCGGGTCGAGCAGACTGCCGTCGAGGAGCTGGTTGACGTTGACGCCGGGATCGGTCGCGGCGTGGCGCAGCCGGGTGCCGGGACGGTCGTGTCCCCAGCCGTGCGGCAGGCTCACCACGCCGGGGCGGACGACGTCGGTGACCTCGGCGGGGGCGGTGACCTCTCCCCCGGCGCCCTTCACCCGCACCGGGGCGCCGTCGGTCACGCCGAGGCGTGCGGCGTCCTCGGGGTGGATGTGCAGGGTGCAGCGGTTGGTGCCGCCGGTCAGCGCGGGCACGTTGTGCATCCAGCTGTTGTTGGAGCGCAGATGGCGGCGGCCGACGAGGACGAGCCCTTCGGCGCGTTCGGTCATGGCCCGGCGCAGGCGCGGCAGGTCTTCGGCGATCGGCCCCGGCAGCAGTTCCACCTTGCCGCTGCGGGTCTTGAGGGGCTGCGGCAGCCGGGGGGCGAGGGGGCCCAGGTCGATGCCGTGCGGGTGGTCGAGCAGCCTGGCCAGGGACAGCCCGCCGGGGCGGGCGCCGAAGCCGTCGCCGTACGGGCCGAGGCGGAGCATCATGTCGAGCCGCCGCTCGGGGCCGTCGACGCCGGTGAGCTGCGCGGCCAGTTCCCGCGGGTCCCGGCCGTGCACCGGGGAGTGTGCCTCCTCGACCGCTGCGGCGAGGGTCTGCTCGACGACCATGGTGTCGACGGCGGCCGGATCGGCGCCGTGCATGCCGGTCACGGCGAGGATCAGCCGGGCCAGGATCTCCGTCTCGGCCATGCGACCGGGCTCCAGCGGGACGGCGGGGCGGGTGTGGCGGACCTGGTTGCGGACGGCGAGCCTGTTGAAGGCGACGTCGTGGTGCGGGCTCTGGCTCGGCGGGGGCGGCGGCAGTACGACGTCGGCGTGGCGCGAGGTCTCGTTCAGGTACGGGTCGACGCTGACCATGAAGTCGAGGGAGCCCAGGGCCTTGTCGAGGCGGTGGCCGTCGGGTGCGGACAGCACGGGGTTGGCGGCGACGGTGATCACGGCGCGGACCGGCTCGCCGTCGGCGGTGGCGGTGTCGATCTCCTCGGCGAGCGCGGACAGCGGCACCTCGCCCTTGGCCTCCGGATGCCCGCTCACCCGGGAGCGCCAGCGCCCCAGCGTGAATCCGCGGCCGGGTCCGGCGGGGCGCGGCGTCCGGTCGGTGGCGGCCTGCGGGAAGAGGGCGCCGCCGGGCCGGTCGAGGTTGCCGGTGAGGATGTTGAGGACGTCCACGAGCCAGCTGGCGAGGGTGCCGTGCGGGACGGTGCAGCTGCCGATGCGCGCGTAGACGGCCGCGGTGGGCGCGGCGGCGAGTTCCCTGGCGAGGGCGCGGATGGTGTCCGCGCCGACGTCACAGGCGCCGGCGACGGCCTCGGGCGTGAAGTCCCGCAGGGCGTCGGCGAGTTGGTCGAGGCCCTGGAGGTGCGGGGTCAGGTCGCGCGGATCGGCCAGGTCCTCTTCGAGGAGGACGTGCGCCATCGCCGCGAGGAGCAGGGCGTCGGCGCCGGGGCGGATGGCGATGTGCCGGTCGGCGAGCCCGGCGGTGCGGGTGCGGCGCGGGTCGATGACGGTGAGCGTGCCGCCGCGTGCCTTGAGGGCCTTGAGCCTGCCGGGGAAGTCGGGGGCGGTGCACAGACTGCCGTTGGACTCCAGCGGGTTGGCGCCGATGAGCAGCAGGTGGCTGGTGCGGTCCAGGTCGGGTACGGGGATCAGGTTGGCGTCGCCGTACAGCAGCCCGCAGGCCACGTGCTTGGGCATCTGGTCCACCGTGGAGGCGCTGAAGACGCTGCGCGTGCCGAGTCCGCCGATCAGGAGCGGGGGGTAGAGGCCGCCGGCCATGGTGTGCACGTTCGGGTTGCCGAGGACGACGCCCACGGCGTGCGGGCCGTGGCGCTCCACGACGGGGCGGATGCCGGCGGCGACCGCGGCGAAGGCCTCCTCCCAGGTGGCCTCGCGCAGCTCGCCGTCGCGGCGCACCAGCGGGCCGCGCAGCCGGTCGGGGTCGCCGTCGACGGCCCCGAAGGCGGCGCCCTTGGCGCAGATGAACCCCTTGCTGAACACGTCGTCGCGGTCGCCGCGGGCGGAGGTGACACGAGTGCCGTCGACGGTGAGGGTCAGCCCGCAGGTGGCCTCGCACAGGGGGCAGATGCGCAGAGCGGTGCGGGACACGGGTCCTCCCGGAGGGTGGCGGCGGTGACGCTCGATGTCCCGCGAGCATACCGACCGGTAGGCATGTTGGGGAGGGCCCTGCGTGACACCGCCGCGCGGTCTTCCGCGTCGCCGCCCGCCACGGTCGGCCGTTCCGCGTCGCCGGCCGGGTCAGTCCAGCACCCGTGTCAGTCCAGCACCCGCGCCAGATACGCCCGCAGGATCTCGCGCGTCTCCGCGATGATCCTCGGGTCGCCCCCGGGCGCCATGCGGAAGGCGAGGTGGACCAGCGTGTCCGCGGTCTCCACGGCGACCAGGAAGACGCGCCGCAGCTCCTCGTCCGGCTCGCGCCGCAAATGGCCGGCGAACAGCTCGGTGAAACGGTCGGCGACCCGGGTGTTCGGCTCGCCGTCACGCGCGCCGACCGGGATCTGGTTGCCGAAGTCGACCAGGGAGAAGCCCGGCGCGGTGCGCTTCATCTCCAGGTACTCGTCCAGGACGGTGTCCACGGCCGCGCGCCAGCCCTTGTCGCCGGACTGCCGCAGGCGCTCGGTGATCCGGTCGGCGTACCGCTCCAGGTTGCGCTGGGCGAGCGCGTTGACCATCTCCCGCTTGTTGCCGAAGAACCGGTAGACCGAGCCGATGGGCACGCCGGCGCGCTGCGCGACGTACCGGGTGCTCAGGGCGTCGTAGCCGACCTCGTCCAGCAGGTCGGCGCAGGCGTCGAGGATGCGGGCCAGCCGTTCGGCACTGCGCCGCTGAACGGGTGCGCGCCGTAGCGATGTCGGGTGGGGCACGGGGCTCATCATGCCGTTCCGGAAGCGTCCGGTGAACCTCACCGCCGAGGTCCGGTCCCCGCTTCCCGGGCGCCGGGTGCCGGCCGGGGCTGGGACACGGTGATGTCCGCGGTGCTCTCCACCGGCTCCCCGTCGACCGCCCACACGGTGCCGTCGTCGGCGTACAGCCGGGCGGTGACCTGATGCGTGCCGCGCGGCACGGCCGGGAGCCGGTGCTCCGGGGTGCGCAGCCGGGCCACGAGCCGGCCGTCCATGTAGAGGTGCGCGAACCCCTGCCCCGGTACCGGGCGCGCCCGTGTGCCGGGCGGCGAGAGACGGAAGTCACGCAGCGTCAGGCGTACGTCCCAGCTGCCGTCCTCGTCGGGCTGCACCTCGACGCGGACGCGGGGAGCGCCCTCCGCGTCGACCTCCCGATAGCGCCGACCGCCCTCGTCGGTCTCTTCCAGGAGCCTGCCGGCCGCCGCCGGCGACTCCCCGCTTCCCGTCTCTCCCGCATCGCCGGAGCCGCAGCCCGCGGATCCGGCCGACAAAGTGACACAGACCGCGAGCGCGGCCAGGATGCCCCGCGTCCACGACATGCCGGGGAGCGTAGAACACGGGTGCGACCGGCCGTATCCGTCTGAAGTCTGGTTCTGGTCGTTCCTGATGAGGACACGACGGGGACCTTGAGGAGGAGGCGCGGCGGCCATGGCGGGCCGGTGACCCCCTTGCGCAAGTGAAAGCGTAATCCTACGGTGAAGCATAGGAATCGAGGCCCGGTTCGGGGCAGGCGTGTGACGGCAAGGGAGCGATCATGAGCGGGGACGCGCGGAAGACCGCGGAAGGGCTGGAGTACCTGTCCGGCTTCGGCAACGAGCACAGCTCCGAGGCCGTGCCGGGCGCACTGCCGCAGGGCCGCAACTCGCCGCAGCGGGCGCCGCTCGGGCTGTACGCGGAGCAGCTGAGCGGTTCGGCGTTCACCGAGCCCAGGGCGCACAACCGGCGCTCGTGGCTGTACCGCATCCGCCCCTCGGCCGCGCACCCGGCGTTCACCCGCACCGGCAACGGCGCGCTGCGCACCGCGCCCTTCACGCAGACCGTCCCCGACCCGAACCGGCTGCGCTGGAACCCGCTGCCCGAACCGCCCGCCGGCACGGACTTCCTGGCCGGCCTGTGGACCCTCGGCGGCAACGGCGACGTCACCCAGCGCACCGGCATGGCCGTGCACCTCTACCACGCCACCTCCTCGATGGACCGCGTCTTCAGCGACGCCGACGGTGAGCTGCTGATCGTGCCGGAGAGCGGCGGGCTGCTGCTGCGCACGGAGTTCGGCCTGCTGCACGCCGAGCCGGGCGACGTGGCGCTGGTCCCGCGCGGCGTCCGCTTCCGCGTGGAACTGCTCGACGCCACCGCCCGCGGCTACGTCTGCGAGAACTACGGCGCCCCCTTCCGCCTGCCCGACCTCGGCCCGATCGGCGCCAACGGCCTCGCCAACCCACGGGACTTCCGCGCCCCGGTCGCCGCGTACGAGGACGTGGAGGGCGAGGTGGAGGTGGTGAACAAGTACTGCGGCAACCTCTGGACGGCCACCTACGGCCACTCCCCGCTCGACGTCGTCGCCTGGCACGGCAACGACGTGCCGTACGTGTACGACCTGCGCCGCTTCAACGTCATCGGGAGCATCTCCTACGACCACCCCGACCCGTCGATCTTCACGGTGCTGACCTCGCCGTCGGACACGCCGGGCCTCGCGGGCGTGGACTTCGTGGTGTTCGCGCCGCGCTGGCTGGTGGGCGAGGACACCTTCCGCCCGCCGTACTTCCACCGGAACGTGATGAGCGAGTACATGGGCCTCATCGAGGGCGCCTACGACGCGAAGGCGGAGGGCTTCGTGCCCGGCGGGGGCTCGCTGCACAACATGATGTCGGCACACGGCCCGGACCGGGAGACGTTCGACCGGGCGAGCGCGGCCGAGCTGACCCCGCACAAGGTGGACGACGGCCTCGCGTTCATGTTCGAGACGCGCTGGCCGGTGACGCTGACGCTTCAGGCGGCCCGCGCGGAACACCTGCAACAGGGCTACGACGACGTGTGGAAGGGCCTGGAGCGGCACTTCCGCCCCTTGCACTGAGCAGGACCGACCGGTACGGATGGGCCCGTGACCTCCTTCGCCCCGGACTCGATCGTCCTGAACCGCAAGCTGCCGCTGTGGTACCAGGTGTCGCAGTCGCTGCGCGCCTCGATCCTCGGCCGCTCGCCGCAGGACCCGCTGCGCCTGCCCACCGAGGAGCAGCTGGCCGGGCACTACGGCGTGAGCGTGCTGACCATGCGGCAGGCGCTGAAGGAGCTGGAGGAGGAGGGGCTCATCACGCGGCACCGCCGGCGCGGCACGTTCATCGAGCCGCACGCCCGGCGCGGCGCCCCGGTCCGGCTGCTCGGCTCGGTGGACGCGATCGTGGCCCAGCAGTCCGGCATGACGACCGAGCTGCTGGAGCACGGCAGGGGCCCGGTCCCGGCCGGACTCGCCGAGCATTTCCCGGATCTCGCCGAGGTCGCCACGTACCACCGGCTGCGCAGCGACGAGAAGACCGGCGAGCCGACCAACCACGCGCGCAATTACGTCCGTCCGGCACTGGCCGACCGCATCGACCTCCAGGACCTGGTCCGCTGGCCGATGACCAAGGTGCTGCGGGACGTGGTGGGCGCGGACATCAGCCGCATCACGGACACGGTGACGGCCCGCCTCGCGGACCCGGAGACGGCCCGGCTCCTGGAGGTACCCCTGCTCAGCCCGATCCTGCACTACACGGGCGTGACGTACGACGCCCAGGGCCGTGCGCTGGACGTGGCGGTGATCCATTACCGGGGGGACTGCTTCTCGTTCACGGTGACATTGGACGCGACGTAGGCCTCCGGCGGGGGGCGTGAACGGACGAGGGTCCACCGCAGGGGTGCGCCGGGGCGATCGGCGGAGGCGTGCCGAAGGCGGCCACCGCAGAGGGATACGCCGGGCGGTCCCCGGCCGGCCCCCGGTCGCCGCACGGGCCCTCGCCGCCGCGCGGCCCAGCCGTCGTACGATGCCCGGCGTGACGTACGACGACGCTCCGCCGTTGGTGGACCTCATGCCGTGGTCCGTCGCACCGCCGCGCATCGGGCGGGGGTGGCCGACGGCCCCCGACGCGGCGTCGCTGACGGCTCGCTGGGACGCGCTGGTCAAGGCCGAGGGAGCCGACCGCGCGGCCCTGCTGGAGCCGACCCGCTCCCGCACCCTGCACACGGCGGTGGGGCAGCTGCCGGGCCGTACCGGAGGCACCGAGCGGCTGGCGCGCGCCTCCGGTCCCTGCCCCCGGCCGGTACGGGTGCTGTCCGCGCCCTTCGACGAGCAGTGGCTGATCCCCGACCAGCGGTTGATCGACGCGGCACGGCCCGAGCTGTGGCGGGTGGCTGACGGTCACCAGATCTTCGCGGTGCAGACGCAGGCGGGCCCCGAGGCGTCCGGACCGGTCCTGCTGGCGACGTCCCTGCTGCCGCTGACGCGGCCGGGCCGGGTGCGCCCGCTGTACCGGCGGCCGGGCGGCGCGGAACCGAACCTGGCGCCCGGCCTGCTGGAGCACCTGGCACAGCCGCTCGGCCACTCCCCCACACCGGTGGACGTGCTGGCCTGGACGCTGGCGGTGATCCGGCCGGGCGGCGCGGTGCCCCTGACCCGGGACCCCGAACTGTGGTCGCGGGGCGTCCGGTTGGGGCACCGCATGCTGTGGCTGATGCGCCGCGACGGCGAGCGGCCCAAGCTGCCGGGCGGGCGGCGCCCCTATGTGCGCGCCCCGCTCCCCGGCCGTCCGGTCACGCTGCACTACGACCGGGACGAGGAGGCGCTGTACCTGGACGAGGGCCGCATCTCGCCGGTGCCGCCGGAGGCCTGGGACTTCGAGGTGAACGGTGTCCGCGTGCTGGAGCAGTGGTTCACGGCCCGCACGGCGACCGCCGAGCCGGGCACGCTGGCGGCGATCCGCCCGGCCGCCTGGCCGCAGCCCTGGACCTCGGAGCTGCTCGAACTGATCACGGTCCTGGCGCTGCTCGCCGAACTGCGCCCGGAGCAGCAGGAGTTGGCGGTGACCGATCCGATCACGGCGGCGGACCTGCGCGCGGCGGGCGTCCTGCCGGTCCCGGAATCGGCCCGCAGGCCGGCCTCGGTGCTCGACGCGCGCGAGGAGGGCCCGGAGGGCCAGCTCGCGCTGATCTGACCGGTTCGGGCCTTGCCTCGGGCAAGGCCCGAGGCGGTGGCGGTGATGGCGTACGTGACGGCCGACGGGTCGCCGGGTGGGACGGCGATCAGCGCGGTGACAGCGGTGACCACGGCCGCGGACTCAAGGGGTGGTACCCGCGCTCGGGGCGCACCTGTGGCACTGTCGCGCGCCGTGGGGATGACGGACGGCGCGAACGCAGCGCCGCGCCGGGACGGTGCGGCCGAGGAGCGCGGGTCTACCTGCTGCCGAAGAGCGTGCGGCGCAGCCGGCGCAGTGGGGCGAAGAGCGAGACGCGCCTGACGCGCGCACCCCTGCCGCTGCGGCCGTGCGTGGTGTCACGCGCGGTCAGCTCACGCATCAGCGAGGTCGCCTCGACCGTCTCCCGCTGCGGGACGGCCGGACCGCCCAGCACCGCGAGATGGCGGTCCAGGCGCGAGCTGGTCGCGCTGCTCCCGCAGGTGATCGCAGGGACCCTGGCCCTGCTGCGCACTGTTATCTGTTCCATGTCACTCCCCACCCGTACGAGTCCACCCGGCCCGGGCAGAGTAACCCTATCGCCCTCATGGGGCACTCGTGTATCTCGGTCACAGGATTCACCTTCCCCGCAAGGGCGTTGATGATTACTCTCCGAATCGGACCGTTTTCAGGGTGAGTTGGACAACCGGCTGGCTGATGGGGTGCGCCGGTTCCCCCGCCGGGCCGACCGGTCACGGCGAGTGACATCGCGGTCCGCTCAAGACGGCCACCACCGGGGCGTGTCGCCACCGTGGCCTCCGTCACCCTCCCCACCCCGGCTGGCGGCTGGACCGGTGCCGGGACGGCGGCATCCGCCCCCGTCTGAGCTACTTTCGTGAGGAAGCGCATGACCAGCGGATGATGCGCCCGGCCGCGAAGGGGGCGTCCGTGTCCGAGGAACCGGGCAGTGAGCGAATGATCGCGGGCCGTTACCGGCTGCTGTCGCCGCTCGGCGAGGGCGGCATGGGGACGGTGTGGCGGGCCCGCGACGAGGTGCTGCACCGCGAGGTCGCCGTCAAGGAGGTGCGCGCCCCGGCCGGGCTGCCGGCCGACGACGTGCAGCGGCTGTACGCCCGCCTGGAGCGGGAGGCGTGGGCGGCGGCCCGGGTCGCCGACCGGAACATGGTGACCGTGTACGACGTGGCGACCGACGGTGGCCGGCCGTGGATCGTCATGGAGCTGGTGCGCGGCCTGTCCCTGGCGGAGATCCTGGACGCCGAGGGGCCCGTGCCGCCGCGGCGGGCGGCGGCGATCGGCGCCGAGGTGCTCGCCGCGCTGCGGGCCGCGCACGGCGCCGGGGTGCTGCACCGGGACGTGAAGCCGGCCAACGTGCTCATCGCGAACGACGGCCGGATCGTCCTCACGGACTTCGGTGTCGCCACGGTCCAGGGCACCTCGGCGCTGACCATGACCGGTGAGGTCGTCGGCTCGCCGGAGTTCGTCGCCCCGGAGCGGGCGCTGGGGCGCACGCCAGGGCCCGAGTCCGACCTGTGGTCGCTGGGCGTGCTGCTGTACGCGGCGGTCGAGGGCCACTCCCCGTTCCGCCGGGACACGCCGCTGAGCACGCTGCGGGCGATCGTCGACGAGGAGCTGCCGCCGCCGCGCCGGGCGGGGCCGCTCGCCCCGGTCATCGAGGGCCTGCTGCGCAAGGACCCGGCCGAGCGGCTGCCGGCCGACCGGGCCGAGCGGGAGCTGCGGCTGGTGGGCGCGGGCGGCACGCCCCGGGCGGACGGGCTGCGGGCGTCGCCGTACGCGCCGGCGGTGGCGGAGCCCCCGCGGCCGGCGCCGACCCCGCCGATGCCCGGGCGGGCCGGTCCCGGCCCGGACACCACGGCGACGGACGCGGGGCGCCCGGAGCGCGACCGCCGTGCCGTCGCCGCGCTGATCGCGGGCGCGGCGGCCCTGCTGCTGGCGCTGGGCGGGCTGACGTACGTACTGCCGGACGACGGCGACGGGCACAAGGCGCGGGTACCGACAGCCCTAGTGCGCGGGCGACGTCGCCTGCGGCGACCGGTGGCGGCGCGCGGCGCACGGCCGGTCCGGGCAGTGCGGCCCCTTCCGCGACGCGGAGCGGCGGCGGCCCCGCGGCCACGGGCGCGGCGCAGCCGGTCGAGGTGAGCCTGACGGGCGCCAACACGGCGTATTCCGGGAGCTGTCCGCCGCCGCACGGGCGGACTCCGGCCTTCACGGTGGCGTTCACGGTGGGCCGGCTGCCCGCGCGGGTGAGCTACCGGTGGGTGTCGCGGGACGGCGAGGTCCTGGACCCGGGCTGGAAGACGCTGTCGTTCCCCCAGGGCGGGCGGATCCGGCAGGACACGGCGCTGGTGACGGCGTACGACGACGGCGGGACGTACGAGAACGCGGTGAGTGTGGAGGTCCGGTCCCCGGTGCGCGCCTCGTCCGGGCCGGTGCCGTTCGCGGTGAGGTGCGTGACGGAGACCCCGACGGACGAGGTCTCCGCCTCCGTTGCGCCGTCGCCCTGACGGGTCAGGCCAGGTTGTTCAGGGCGGGCAGGTAGCCGCCGGACTGACCTGCCGCGGTGGGGTGGTAGGACTCGCCGATGTTGGCCCAGTTGACGCTGTGCAGCCAGGAGGCGCCGGAGCAGATCTCGTGGCCGGTGAAGGTGGTGCGGACGTCACCGAACAGGAAGCCGTGGCCGCGGGCCACCTCGGCGGTCTTGTTGTTGAGGTGGTCGGAGGCGTCGTTGATGGCCTTGCGCTTGGTTTCGGACAGGCCGAGGCAGTAGGTGCCGAGCTTGTAGAAGCGGGGGTAGCCCAGCACGACGACCTTCGCCGACGGGGCCCTGTTGCGGATGGTCGAGTAGACGTTGTTCAGGCTGCCCGGGAGCGTCGAGTCGACGTAGGCGCGGGCGGTGGCGATGCGCGACAGGCAGGCGCTGTCGGACTGCAGGACGCACGTCGTCATGACGTCGGCGAAGCCGGCGTCGTTGCCGCCGATGCTGATGGAGACAAGGCTGGTCGAGGAGTTCAGCGGGCCGAGCTGACCTGACAGGACATCACCCGTCCGGGCGCCCGAACAGGCCATGAAGGAGAACGACGAGGGTGCGTGGGCGGCTGCCCAGAGGTAGGGGTGGGCCTTCGTGCTGCGCTTGCAGTCGCCGCTGGTGCTGAGGTAACTGCCGGCTCCCACTCCGGAGGCGTAGGAGTCACCGAGGGCCACATAGGGGCCCGTTGCTGCGGTTTGGGCCGCCGTCGCCGTGGTCGCCCCGGTGAGGACGGAGCCGACGGCGAGAAGGAGCGAACTCACAAGGACGGCAATGCGGGAACGTCTCACGGAACCTCCATCAGCAGGATCTCTGCACAACTTTCGTACCGGTAACGCGTGTTGACTGGTGATGTTCATGCCAAGTCATTCCCCGCCGGTAGGGGGTTCACCCCTCCGTTCACCCGAACGCGCGACCGCACCTGGGCCTCGCACCCCGCCCCCGGACCTCACCGCCGGACCGCCGTGGCCGGATCTCATTACGCGCTCATGACAAATTTGTTGACGTACGTTCAAACCTCTTGTTCTGCGCCCCGAGGAGATCCACGCTTTACTCCGGCCCGTGAGCGGAACGCGACGCTCCCGGGCGTGCGGGCGATCACGCCCGCACCCCCCACAGACGCGTGCCCCACCCAGGCACGCGCGCCTAGAGGAGGACTCCCTCGTAATGGCACATCTGCGTAGCAAGAGACTCCGGTTCGCCGCCACGACCACCCTGGCGGCCGCCGCCCTCGTCGGCGGACTCACCGCGCTGCCCGCCCAGGCCGCCCCCGCCGAGGGCACCGTGCTGGCGGCAGGCTCCCCGACAGCGGTCAAGGACAGCTACATCGTCACGCTGAAGAAGACGGCCGGCTTCAAGGCCTCCTCGGCGACGGGCAAGAACCTCATCAAGGAGTACGGCGGCACGGTCAAGAAGACGTTCGGCACCGCGCTGAACGGCTACACCGCGACCCTCTCCGCCGAGGAGGCCCGGCGCCTGGCCGCCGACCCGGCGGTGGCCGCCGTCGAGCAGGACCAGCGCGTGCGGGTCGACGCCACGCAGACCAGTGCCCCCTGGGGCCTGGACCGCATCGACCAGACCTCCCTGCCGCTGAACGGCACCTACACCTACCCGGACACCGCGGGCGCGGGCGTGACGGTGTACGTCATCGACACCGGCGTGCGCATCACGCACACCCAGCTCAGCGGCCGTGCCGTCAACGGCTACGACGCCGTCGACGGCGACAGCGTCGCCCAGGACGGCAACGGCCACGGCACCCACGTGGCCACCACGGTCGCCGGCAGCACGTACGGCGTCGCCAAGCGGGCCAGGATCGTGGCCGTCCGGGTGCTGAACAACAGCGGCTCCGGCACCACCGCGGGCGTCATCGCGGGCGTCGACTGGGTGACGAAGAACCACTCCGGCCCCTCGGTCGCCAACATGTCGCTCGGCGGCGGCGTCTCCACCACCCTGGACACCGCCGTCCGCAACTCCATAGCCAGCGGCGTGACCTACGCCGTCGCCGCCGGCAACAGCAACACCACCGCCTCCTCCTCGTCCCCGGCCCGGGTCGCCGAGGCGATCACGGTCGGCGCCACCACCAGCACCGACGCCCGCGCCAGCTACTCCAACTACGGCTCGGCGCTGGACATCTTCGCCCCCGGCTCCTCCATCACGGCCGGCTGGCACACCGGCGACACCGCGACGAACACCATCTCCGGTACGTCGATGGCCACTCCGCACGTCGCGGGCGCCGCCGCCGTCTACCTCGCGGGCCACACCTCGGCCACGCCGTCCCAGGTCGCCTCGGCGCTGGTCAACGGCGCCACCACCGGCAAGGTCACGAGCGCGGGCACCGGATCCCCGAACCGCCTGCTGAAGCTCGTCCCGTAAGTCCCGCGTCGGCCCGGCCGGCGACGACCCAACCCGCATCACCGGTCCCCGGGGGCACGTGTGCCCCCGGGGCCTTTCGTCATGCGCAGGGTCGTTACAGGTCTTGCCACACCGTGTCCCCCGAGACTTTCGCGGCGCAGACGGCGTTCGTCGCCGACCGGGGCCTCACGCCCGTCACCTCGGCCCGACTGGCGCGCGCCTGGCGGTCGGGCGGGGCGCTGCCCGGGCGCCCGGTGCCCGTCACGTCCGACGGTGGCTGCGCGGGCGTGCACCGGCACGCCCTGCCCGTCCTCGCCGCCCACGGCTGCGCGGCCCGTACGGCACCGGGGGCGCCCCGGACACCGTGCTGGACCGGGGCCAGGTCCGCGAACTCGCCGCATCCGGCGTCGAGATCGGCCAGCACAGCCACACCCGTCCCCGGCTCGACCAGCCCCCGGGGACGCGCTGCGGGACGGACCGGTCCGCGGCCGGGAGATCGTGGCCGGCCGGCTGGACACCGCGCCCGCCTCGTTCGCCTGGCCCTGCGGCTCCTCCGGCCGACGGGTGCGGCAGGCGGTCCGGGAGACCGGGTACGCGCCGGCCCTCGCCGTCGACGGCGGCCTCGCGCGGTGCCGCCAGGGGCCGTACGCGCTGCGCCGGGTGACCTGCGGCGCGGCACCGGGATGGACGCGTTCGCGCGGCTCGTCGAGGGCCGCGGAATCGGCCCCGCCTTCACCGGGGACCGCGTGCTGACGAAGGGTCACGCGGTGGTGCGCAGGGCACGGCAGGTGGCGGCCTGGGTGCGGTGCGCGCCACCGAAGCCGGACAGACCGCGCGTAACCGGGAAACCGGGTGCACGCGGCGCCCGCGTGCCGGATCATGGACGGCATGTCCCCGAACCCACACGACGCACTGCCGATCCGGCTCAACGTCGACGACTCCGACTCCCCGTCCGACGTCGTCGACGCGCTGTTCCTCGGCCGCTTCGCGACGGGCGAGCAGCCGTACTCGCACGCGGCGAACATCGAGCGCGTCCGCTCCGGCGCGACCCTGCTGCCGCCGGGCGCCCGCGTGCTGCGCGCCGCCCGCGACGACGACCGCAGCGCGACGCTGGCGGAGGGTGACGGTTGGACCCTGCTGGTCTCCCGCTGGAACCGGGGCGCCGACGTCACCGTGACCGCGACCAGCGCCGACCTGGCCGCGAAGATCCTCAGCCAGGCCACCGACGGCGCGGCCGACGAGCCCGAACCGCAGCCGGAGAACGTGACGATGGGCTTCTGGTACGTCTCGCCGCGCCGCGGCCCGCACCGCACGACCCGGCAGATCTCGGCGGGCACCTGGGACGAGGTGCGGAACAACTACACGGCGCCGGTCGCGGAAGCGATGGACCGCCTGATGAAGACGACCCCGGAGGACATCGCCGGGCGGCTGCTCCTGCTGCACGGCCCGCCCGGCACGGGCAAGACGTCGGCGCTGCGCACGCTCGCCCGGTCCTGGCGGGACTGGTGCCAGGTGGACTGCGTCCTGGACCCGGAGCGGCTGTTCTCCGACGTCGGCTACCTGATGGACATCGCGATCGGCGAGGAGGACCCGGCGGGCAAGTCCCGCTGGCGGCTGCTGCTCCTGGAGGACTGCGACGAGCTGATCCGCGGCGAGGCGAAGCACACGGCCGGGCAGGCGCTGTCGCGGCTGCTGAACCTGACGGACGGCCTGCTCGGCCAGGGGCGCAACGTCCTGGTCGGCGTCACCACCAACGAGGACCTCGAACGCCTGCACCCCGCCGTCGTCCGGCCCGGCCGCTGCCTGGCCCGCATCGAGGTGGGGCCGCTGACCCGCCGGGAGGCGGTGAACTGGCTGGGCACCGAGGAGGGCGTCGGCCGCGAGGGCGCCACGCTGGCCGAGCTGTACGCGCTGCGCCGGGGCACGTCGCCGACGGCCCTGCCGGAGCCCCGCGAGGGCGCGGATGCCGGGCTGTACCTCTAGCCCGGTGTTTTGATGGACGCATGACCCTGTTTGTCGGGACGTCGGGGTGGCAGTACAAGGACTGGCGGGGCGTGTTCTACCCGGCCGGGTGTCCGACGCGGCTGTGGCTGGAGGAGTACGCGGCGCGCTTCGCCACGGTGGAGATCAACAACGCGTTCTACCGGCTGCCGTCCCGGGAGACCTTCGAGGCGTGGCGGGAGCGGACGCCGGAGGGCTTCGTCGTCGCGGTGAAGGCCAGTCGGTACCTCACCCACATCAAGCGGCTGCGGGACCCCGGGGAGCCGGTGGACCGCCTGATGAGCCACGCCGCCGGGCTGGGCGACCGCCTCGGCCCGATCCTGCTCCAGCTGCCGCCGACGCTGCGCTGCGACCCGGGCCTGCTGGACGCCTGCCTGGCGTGCTTCCCGGCGCCGACGCGGGTCGCGGTCGAGCCGCGCCACGCCTCCTGGTGGACGGAAGAAGTCCGGGGCGTCCTGACCGCCCGGGGCGCCGCGCTGTGCTGGGCGGACGTCCTGGCCCGCCCGGTGACACCGCTGTGGCGCACCACCGACTGGGGCTACGTCCGCTTCCACCAGGGCCGTGCCAAGGCGTGGCCGCGCTACGGCCGGCAGTCCCTGAGGACGTGGGCCGAGCGGATCGCGCGCGCGTGGCCGGACGGGGAGGACGTGTACGCGTACTTCAACAACGACCCGAACGGGGCGGCAATCCAGGACGCGACGGCTTTCGCCGGGGCGGCTCAGGCGGTGGGACTGAGGCCGACACGGACACCGTGAGCGGCGTCCGCGCCAGGGGCCTGCGCGGAGGCGGCGGGTCCTAGTCCCCGTAGGCCGCCCGCAACGCGTCCCGGACTGCTGACAGGGCGGCGGCCTGCGGCTGCCCGAGTCGGCGTGCCCGCTCGACGTAGGCCTGCGCCGCCGACGCCAGTTCACGCTCGGCGGCCGAGCCGGCGGCGGCCACGTACGTGCCGTTGCGCCCCCGCGTCTCGATCACGCCGTCCGCCTCCAGCGCCCGGTACGCCTTGGCGACCGTGTTCGCGGCGAGCCCCAGCGACTCGGCCAGTCCCCGCACGGTCGGCAGCCGGTACCCCACCGGCAGCGCGCCCGAGCGGGTCTGTTCGGAGATCTGCGCCCGCACCTGCTCGTACGGCGCGGCGCTGTCATCGATGTGGATCTGCAAGGTCACGGCCCGATTGTCCCGCACCCTGCGGAAAATGAGAGGCACCCGGCGGCGTCCCCCCGTAGCGTGCGCCTCCATGACCGTGATCGTGCGCAATCTCCGTCCCGACGTCCCGGCCGACGCGGAGGGCTTCTCCCTGGTCCGGCGCCTTGCGCTGCCCTTCATGCTGTCCACCCCCGAGTCCGTGCTGTACGACGGGGCGCACACCCACCCGGACGCCCACTTCACGCAGCTCGTCGCCGAGGAGGACGGCGAGGTCATCGGCACCGCCCAGGTGAGCCTCGCCCACGACAGCCCGGAGCCCGGCCAGGGCGCGGCCAACATCTACGTCCGCCCGGACCGCACGGGGCGCGGCGCCGGATCGCTGCTGGTGCGTACCGCCGAGGAGCGGCTGGCCTCCCTCGGCGCGGCGAAGGTCTTCTCGTGGGTCCTGGACGAGCCGGGCAACCGCGTGTTCGCCGAGCGGCGCGGGTACACGGCGAGCCGTTCGGCCCACTTCCTGCGCCTGGACCTGGCCGGTGGCACGCTGCCGCCGCTCCAGGACCCGCCCGCCGGGGTGGAGGTGCGTCCGGCCGCGGACTTCGCCGCCGATCCGCGTCCGCTGTTCGAGCTGGACGCGGAGACGACGGCGGACGAACCGAGCGACATCGACGCCGAGTTCACGGACTACGAGGCGTGGCTGGCGGAGACCTGGCACCACCCGCTGTTCAGCGCGGAGCTGACGTCGGTCGCGCTCGTCGACGGCCGTCCCGCCGCCTTCAGCGCCGCCCGCACCGACGGCGGCACCCGCTACGGCACCGTCATGACCGGCACCGCACGCGCCCACCGCGGCCGGGGCCTGGCCAAGCTGGCGAAGAACGACTCCCTGCACCGGGCCCGCGCCGCCGGGTACACGGAGGCGTTCACGGGCAACGACACCGGGAACGGGCCGATGCTCGCGATCAACAAGTGGTTCGGGTACGAGGTGACGGCGACGGAGGTGCGTTATGTCCGTGAACTCGGCTGATCCCACCGGGGTGGTGGACGTGGTCCTGGTCAAGGGGGGACGTACGAAGATCCGTTATCCGGCCGGTCTCCTCTCCGACGACGGCACGCGCGTGGTGGTGCGTGCTCCCTGGGCGGGCGACGGCACCCGCGACTTCGGCTTCGTGCGCTTCGAGCCCGGTGACGTCTTCACGGAGTACTACTGGCGGGACCGCTGGTACGCCGTGAAGGAGGTCCGGGACGCCGGGGGCGGGCTCAAGGGCTGGTACTGCGACATCACCCGCCCCGCCGTGCTGGCCGGCGGCGAGCTGGTCGTCGAGGACCTCGACCTGGACCTGTGGCGGCCGGCGGACGGCACCGGCGTACGGCGGCTGGACGAGGACGAGTTCGCGGCGAGCGGGCTCGCCGAGCGGGACCCGGAGGCCGCCGCGCGGGCCGTGGCCGCCCTGGACGAGCTGGAGAGGCTCGCCCGGGAGGGCGGTTTCGAGACGCTGACGGCCTGAGGGCCGGGCCGACGCCCGTCACGCCGCGCACCCGCCCGGACACGAGGAGCGACAGGTTCACCGGGTGCCGCAGCCGGCTTCCCGGTCCGGCGGGGTTTGCGGAGGGCGGTTCATGGTCATGCACCCCAGAGTGGCATCCGCCACTGACCGTCCGATGCGTGACGACCACCACTGACAGACCCGCGCCGATGAGTAACTCTCGCCGAAAGTGTCTACCTCCGTAGGAACACGGAACCCGGTAGTCACTGAAGGAGGCAGCCATGCGCCGTGTGACCGTGCACAAGCCCCTGAAGAAGACGGACGTCCGCCGAGTCGTGGAGGAGGCGGACGAGCGCCCGGCGGGGCGGCCCGAGGTCCGCAAGGACATCGCCCGGACCTGGTGGCCCGACGGCTGAGGAAGGGGCACGGCACGGCGCGGGCCTGCTGCGCTCGGTGAGCGCCGGTTGTCTGAGCGCAGCCTGAGCCCTCCCTTAACGCGACCATAAGGATGTCCTCCACCCGCCCTCGGCAGGCGGTGTCGCGGGTTTTCGGGGCTAGTTTCGGAACACCCCCCACGGGATCACGCCCGGGGTTTCGACCCCGGGCGTGATCGCGCATCAGGACCGTTCCGAGGAGTTCCCGTATGCCCGTACACCGCACGCCCGCACGCCGCGGGGTCGCCGCCGTCGCCGCTGCCGGTGTCGTCCCGCTCGCCCTCACCGGACTGTCCGCCGCGCCCGCGGTGGCGCACGGCTCGATGGGCGACCCGGTCAGCCGCGTCTCGCAGTGCTTCGCCGAGGGACCCGAGAACCCCCGGTCCGCCGCCTGCAGGGCCGCGGTGGAGACGGGCGGCACGCAGGCGCTGTACGACTGGAACGGCGTCCGCATCGGCAACGCGGCCGGGAAGCACCGGGAGGTGATCCCGGACGGCAAGCTGTGCAGCGCGGGCGACCAGGCGTTCCGGGGCCTCGACCTGGTGCGCGCCGACTGGCCCGCGACCGGCGTGAGCAGCGGCTCGTACACCTTCAGGTACCGCGTGACCGCCCCGCACAAGGGCGCCTTCACCGTGTACATCACCAAGCCCGGCTATGACCCGGCGAAGCCGCTGGCCTGGAGTGACCTGGACCTGGAGCACCCGGTGGCGACGGCCGCCGACCCGGCGGCGGCAGGCGGTTTCTCCACGTTCTCCGGCACGCTTCCGGAGCGCTCCGGCAAGCATCTGCTGTACGCCATCTGGCAGCGGTCGGACAGCCCCGAGGCGTTCTACTCCTGCTCCGACGTGGCGTTCGACGGCAGCGGTAGCGGTGGCGATGGCAGCGGTGGCAGCACGGGCTCCGGTTCCGGTGCCTCCCCCTCCCCCACCCCGGCCGCCTCCGCCCCGTCCGACGGCAAGACAGCCGCCGGTACCGGCGGGTCGACCGTCGAGAACCACGGGCACGGCGACGACGCCCCCGCCACCTCGGCGGAGCCGGTCGCCGCGGACGACAGTGCCCCGAACCCGCCGAAGGCGGCCGGTGCCGGGCAGAGCCTCGCGGAGACCGGCGGCGACAGCGGCACGCCGTATCTCACCGTCGGCGGGTTCGCCGCGCTGGCGCTCGGCTCGGCCGTGCTGTTCGCGTCGGTCCGGCGGCGCGCGTCGGCCGGCGGGCGCCACGGCCGCTGAGCCACCGGTTCCGGGGCCTGTCCGGCGGCTCGGGGCGGGCAGGCCCCGTACGTACCGCCGAGGTGTCGTCAGCTTGGCGAGCAGGTCGGACCCGGCGACCTCGTCGGTGAGGTGCCGTGGACGAGGACGACGGGCCGGGAGTGGGCGGTGGACGGCTTGCAGGAGTAGTCGTTCCAGCGTTACGGGCGAGTAGGGAACATGTGAAGTCGCGCGTCAGTAAAAATCCTGGCCATGACCGGGTCCCCCGACGGGGCTACGCGGCCAGCGCCCCCGGCATCACCGCGCGCGGCCCGAACTTCGCCCGTGCCCGGTCCGCGACCTCCTCGATGCGGCGGGCCTTCTCGTCCGCCGGGTCGAAGGTGAGCTGGTGGGAAGCCTGTCCGGCGGGGGTGAGGCCCTCGGCGCGCAGGGCGACGGCGCGGACCCGGGCGCGTTGCAGGCCGAGCGCCTCGTACATGCCGTAGGCCGCCCTCGTCAGCGCCGCCGAGTGCGCGGTCGGCTCCGGGAGCGTGCGGCTGCGCGTGGTCGCGGCGGGGGCGCCCGAGCCGGTCCGGGAGCCGGGCGGGCCGGCGTAGCGCACGGTGAGGGTCAGGGTGCGGCACACCGTGTCCACGGCGCGCAGCCGGGCGCCCAGTTCCTCGGTGGCGGAGAGCAGGGCGCGGCGGTGCCGGGCGGGGTCCAGTTCGTCGCGGTCGAAGGGGCGCTCGGTGGCCAGGGACCGGGAGACGGCGTTCGGTACGACCCGGCCGCGGTCGACGCCGTTCGCCTTCTCGTGCAGTTCGCGCCCGGTCCTCGCGCCGACCAGGCGCTGCACGGTGGTGGGCGGTGCGGCGGCGACCCGGCCGAGGGTGTCGAGGCCGTACTCGCACAGGGTGCGGGCGGTCGCGGCGCCGACGCCGGGCAGCGCGGTGACGGGCTTGCCGGCGAGGAACTCCGCGATGCCCTCCGGGTCGTCGGGCACCGCGCACGTCACCCCGGGCCGGGCGTCGCCGAGCGCCAGGCGGGCCAGCATCGGGCCGGGTCCGGCGCCGATCACGCAGTCGACGTCGTGCAGCGCGAGGGAGCGGACGCGGATCACCGACGCCAGGGCGACCGCGTCGCGCCCGAAGTACCGTTCGGCGCCCCGCAGATCGGCCAGTGCCCCGTCGGGCGGCAGGGCCTGCACGACGGGCGTGAACTCCTCCAGCAGCCCGAGCAGCCCCGGCAGGGCCGCCTCGCGCGTCAGCGGCAGCTGGAAACGTACGCAGAGAATGGTCATCCCGCACTCCCCGGACTCTGGTGCCACAGTTTCCTTCCGCCCGCCGGGCCCTCGCCCGCGGGTCGCAGGTCGGCCCAGGGGTGCATCTCGTACCCCGTGGGCATGCGGATCGTCCGGTCCTCCATCGGATCGCGGGCCGCGGAACCGGACGGCGCCGGCAGCCCGTCCGAGCCGGCGAGCCGCCTGCGCGCCGCGCCGTCGCCGCCGTCGCCGCCGTGGGCCACGGGTGCCGCCAGCCGTGCCGCCACCTCGTCGAGGCCGCCCTCGGCGCGCAGTGCGGCCAGTTCGGCGAGGTTCCAGGCGGCGGAGCCCACCACGCTGAGGCTGCGCGGGCCGCGGCGCTGCACCACGCCGCGCACCAGCAGCAGCCAGGAGTGGAAGACGGTGTGGGCGCAGGCGTCGTGGGAGTCGTCGAAGAAGGCGAGGTCGACCAGGCCCGTGCCGTCGTCCAGGGTGGAGAAGACGACCCGTTTGCCGGACCGGATTGGCGGTGTCTGGGTGGCCGCCTTGGCGCCCGCGACCAGTACCGTCTCGCCGTGCCGCGCCTCGCGCAGCCGGCGGGCCGACACCACGCCCAGCTCGTCGAGGAAGGCCCGGTGGTCGTCCATCAGGTTGCGGGAGGCGTCCATGGACAGCACGCCCAGTTCGGCGCTGAGCCGCTCCGCAGAGGTGAGGTCGGGCAGCCCGGCCGGGGCCGTCTTCCGTACGCCGGACAGAGGCAGCTGGTTCCCGCCGCCGCCTCGTGCGCCCCGGTGCAGTTCGGTCAGGTGCAGTTGCAGGTCGCGCCGGTTGGCGCCGAAGGCGTCCAGCGCGCCGACCTGCGCGAGGCGTCCAGCGAGGGGGCGGGACGGCCGGGCCCGTTCCCAGAAGTCGAGCAGGGAGGCGTACGGCTGCCCTTCGGTGATCCGGGCGGCTTCGGCCTCGCTGATGTTGTGCACGTCGGACAGGGCCAGCCGCAGTCCCCAGCGCCCGGACGGGGCGGCTGATTCAGACACCAGCTCGATGCGGTGGGCGACGCCCGACCTGTTCACGTCCAGCGGCAGGATCGGCACCCCGCGCCGCCGCGCGTCCGCCAGCAGCAGCCGCTTCGGGTACATGCCGGGGTCGTGCGTGAGCAGGCCCGCGTAGAAGGCGGCCGGGTGGTGGGCCTTCAGCCACGCCGACTGGTAGGTGGGCACGGCGAAGGCCACGGCGTGCGCCTTGCAGAAGCCGTAGCTGCCGAAGGCCTCGATGATCGCCCAGGTGCGCTGAATCGTTTCTGCGTCGTAGCCGCGCTCCTCCGCGCACTGCGCGAACCACACCCGGATCCGCGCCTGCGACTCCGGGTCGGACAGCCCGCGCCGCGCCCGGTCGGCCTCGCCGCGCCCGCAGCCGGTCATGACGTCGAGGATCTGGATGACCTGCTCGTGGAAGACGACGACCCCGTACGTCTCCTTCAGCACCTCCTCCAGGTCCGGGTGCGGATACCGCACCGGCGCCCGCCCGTGCCGCGCCTCGATGAACGGCCGCACCATGTCGGCGGCGACCGGACCGGGCCGGAACAGCGAGATGTCCACGACGAGATCGTGAAAGGTGGCCGGCTGGAGCCGCCCCACCAGGTCCCGCTGCCCGGGCGACTCGATCTGGAAGCAGCCCAGCGTCTCGGTGGAGCGGATCAGCGCGTACGTGTCCGGGTCGCCCTCCGGCACCGCGTCCAGGTCGATCCGCTCCCCCGTGGCCCGCTCGACCTCGGCGACGGCGTGCGCCATCGCCGACTGCATCCGCACGCCCAGCACGTCGAGCTTGAGCAGCCCGAGGTCCTCCACGTCCTCCTTGTCGAACTGCGACATGGGAAAGCCCTCGCCGCTGGTCGGCACGACCGGCGTACGGGCGAGCAGGGAGGCGTCCGAGAGGAGCACCCCGCACGGATGCATGGCGACGCCGCGCGGCAGCGCGTCGAGCGCCTCGACCAGCTCCCACAGCCGCCCGTACTTCTCCTTCTCGCCCGCCAGCTGCCGCAGCTCGGGCAGTTCCGCCAGGGCCGCGCGGGCGTCCCGGGCGCGGATGTGCGGGAAGGACTTGGCGATGCGGTCGATGTCGGCCGGGTCCATGGACAGGGCGGCGCCCACGTCACGGACGGCGTGCCGCACCCGGTATGTCTCCGGCATCGAGACCGCCGCGACCCGCTCGGCGCCGAACCGGCCGATGATCGCCCGGTAGACCTCCAGGCGGCGGGCGGACTCCACGTCGATGTCGATGTCCGGCAGCACGAGCCGCCGCTTGGACAGGAACCGCTCCATCAGCAGCCCGTGCTCCACCGGATCGGCGTGGGCGATGCCCAGCAGGTGGTTGACCAGCGATCCGGCGCCGGAGCCGCGCGCGGCGACCCGGACGCCCATGCCCCGTACGTCGTCCACGACCTGGGCCACGGTGAGGAAGTAGGAGGCGAAGCCGTGGTGGGCGATGATGTCCAGCTCCCGGTGCATCCGCTCCCAGTACTCCCGCCGCCGGTCGTAGCCGCGCAGCACCATGCCCGCCGCCGCCCGGGAGGCGAGGGCGCGCTGCGCGGTGCGCCGGCCGGCGCCGACGAGGTGCGGCTCGGGGAAGTGGACAGTGCCGATGCCGAGGTCGTCCTCGGGCTCCACGCGGCACTCGGCGGCCGTCGCCCGGGTCTGCTCCAGCAGCCGGTGGGCGATGTCGCGCCGGAACCCGGCGGCCTCCACGACCCGCTCCGCCACCTCGGCCATCGCGTCCGCCCCCTTCAGCCAGGCCTCCCCGGAGTCCAGCTCCCCGACGGCGCCGACCGGCACCAGGCGGCGCGCCGCGTCCAGCACGTCGGCGACCGGGCCGGCGCCGGGGTCGGCGTACCGTACGGCGTTGCTGAGCACGGGCCTGATCCGCTGCTCGGCGGCGAGGCCGACGGTGCGGGCGGCGAGCCGCAGGGAACCGGGCCCGGTGCCGGTGCGGCCGTGCCAGACGGCCTCCAGCCGCAGGGCGTCGCCGTACACCTCGCGCCAGGCGGCGAGCAGCCGGGCGGCGCGGTCCGGGCGGCCCGCGGCGAGGGCGCGGCCGACGTCGGAGTCCGGTCCGAGCAGGACGGTCAGCCCGTCCCCGTGGCAGGCGGAGCGGGGCAGCAGGGGCGGGCCCTCCCCGTCCGCGTGCGCGGCCGTGACGATCCGGCACAGGTCGGCCCAGCCGCGGGCGCCGTCCCGGGCGAGGAAGGTGACGCGGGGCGCCGACTCGTCGACGAAGGCGCCGCCGCGCACCGGGGTACGGCGCCGGCCGCCGGGCCGGGCCGCCCCGGCCGTGTCGATGTCCGCCACGGCGAGGTCCACGCCGAACAGCGGGCGGACGCCCGCGGCGGCGCAGGCCTTGGTGAAGCGGACCGCGCCCGCGAGGGTGTCGCGGTCGGTCAGGGCGAGCGCGTTCATGTCCCGCTCGGCGGCACGCTCGGCCAGCCGCTCGGGGTGCGAGGCGCCGTGGCGCAGGGAGAACCCGGAGACGGTGTGCAGATGCGTGAAACCCGGCACACGCACCTCCCGCACTCGCGGACCCGGGGATCGGTCCTTCGAACATCAGTTCCCAAGCTCCCCGCCTCCACCATAGACCAATTCTCGAACATCCGTACGACACGCGTCCGGCCCCGGTCCACCTGCGCAAACACCTCCCGGTGAGCGGCGACGGCGCCCGGCACGCGAAAGTCTCGCCCCTCGCGCGGGGCGGGACTCACGTGGCCGTCGGTCCGGCGGGAGCGTCAGCCGATCTCGGTCGCCGTGGCGGACAGCGCCTCGGTCACCGGCTGGAAGAAGGTCTCCCCGCCGGAGGTGCAGTCGCCGCTGCCGCCGGAGGTGAGGCCGATCGCCTTGTCGCCGGAGAACAGCGGGCCGCCGCTGTCGCCCGGCTCGGCACACACGTCGGTCTGGATGAGGCCGGTGACCATGTCGCCGTTGCCGTAGTTCACCGTGGCGTCCAGGCCCGTGACGGTGCCGGAGCGCACCTGGGTCGTGGAACCGCTGCGGGTGACCTCCATGCCGACGGTGGCCTCGGCGGCACCGCTGATCGCCTGCGAGGAACCGTTGTAGAGGTTGACCTCGCTCGGGTGGGGGACGTCCGCGGTGTACTTCACCAGGCCGTAGTCGTTGCCGGGGAAGCTCGAGACCTCGGTCTCCCCGATGACGGTGCCGGACGCGTCCGACCAGGTGGAGACGGCCTCGGTGCAGTGGCCGGCGGTCAGGAAGTAGGGCTCGCCGCCCCTGACGACGTTGAAGCCGAGCGAGCAGCGTACGCTGCCGCCGGTGATGGCGTCGCCGCCCGCGACGAAGGGCCTGAACTCGCCCTTCGTGCGCCTGACCTCGACCGTCCGGCCGAGCCCGTCGGCCACCTCGTTCAGCTTGGCCAGCTCGGCCTCGGAGACCGTGCGGTCGGCGGTGACGACCACCTTGTTGGCGGCCGGGTCGGTCACCCAGGACGTGCCCGGGATGGTCGCGTCCCGCTCCAGGGCGGCGCGGGCCCTCCTCAGCTCGGCGAGGGAGTTCTCCACGACTCTCGCCTTGGCGCCGGCCTCCTGTACGGCCTCGGCGGCGGTCTCGTCGAGCACGTTCACGACGAGGCTCCTGGCCCGGGCGTCGTAGTAGGTGCCCGCCGTGTCGGCGCCGAGGTCCCGCACGAGGGCCGAGGCGAGCTTTCCGGCCGCCGCGGCCGACAGGGTCCTGGGTGCGGTGGTCCCGGGGCTCTCGCTCGCGTTCGCGGTCTGGAAGGTGACTCCCGCGGCGATCAGTGCGGCGATTCCCGCACCTGCCACGGCTGCACGCCGCCTGGATACGCGTCGGTGCTTCACTCACGTCCTCCTGTGGGGGGTCGGCCCGGGAGGTTGTGGGGACCTCACGAACCGGAAGGCGTGCGGGCACGGAGGCGGCGTACGGCATGCGGTGCCGCGTCCGCGCCGACTGATCGGAGTCCACTATTCCGACAGTTGCAGGGCGCACACAAGGTCGACTTCAGGATGCGCGTGCGACGAGCTGCACGCGCCCCCACCGCCTTGACTGTCCACGGTCACCAGGCTGGTTCACCTGCACACACCCCGCACGAGGGCGAGCCCCCGCGCAGTGATCACTGCGCGGGGGCTCGCCTGACGGCGGCCGTGACGGGCCGTCGGATGGGCCGTGCGGATCTGCCGGTGGGCGCCGGTCAGTAGATGCTGACGCCGTAGGCGCTGAGCGCCTCGGTGACCGGCTGGAAGAAGGTCGTGCCGCCGGAGGAGCAGTTGCCGCTGCCGCCCGAGGTCAGACCGTACGCGGTGCCGTTGCTGCCGTAGAGCGAGCCGCCGGAGTCGCCGGGCTCGGCGCAGACGTTGGTCTGGATCAGACCGTAGACGACGTCGCCGCCGCCGTAGTTGACGGTCGCGTTGAGGGCGGTCACCCGGCCGCTGTGCGTGCCGGTCGTGGAACCGTCACGGATGACCGTGGTGCCGACGGCCGGCGTGGCCGCGCCGGTGATGTCCACGCCGTTGGCGGTGCCGGGCTTGCTGATCGAGGTGTTGGTGTACCGGACGATGCCGTAGTCGTTGCCCGGGAAGCTGGTGCCGGCGGTCGAGCCGAGCACCGTGGTACGGCTGGAGTTGGCGTACCAGGTACCCGCACCCTCGGTGCAGTGACCGGCCGTCAGGAAGTACTGGGTGCCCGCGCTGTTGCGGACGTTGAAGCCGAGGGAGCAGCGCCCGCTGCCCGAGTAGATGGCGTCGCCGCCCTGGATCAGCTTGGTGAACTTGCCGGGGGTGCGCTTGATCGTGAGGGCGCCGGCGTTGGCCCCGGCCTCCTCCTTGATCTTGGCTATCTCGGCCTTGGAGACCGTGCTGTCGACGGTGACGACGACGCGGCCGGTCTTGCTGTCGACAGCCCAGGCGGTGCCCGCGACGTCGGCTTCCAGCACCGCGGCGCCGGCGCTCTTGAGCTGGGTGGCACTGAAGGTGGCCGGGGTCTCCGACGCGTTCGCGCTGGGGATCGCGATGGCGGCCGCGGCCACGAGGCCGGTGGAAACGGCGATCAGCCGGGTCCGTCTCGTGATGCCGCTGCGGGGGGTGGTGCGCTCGATCCTCACTTTTCGTTCCTCCACATGGGAAGTTGGGGGCCTTTGTGGGGTTGGGGCCCGTGAGGCGCAGTCGGAGACATGACGGCGTCCGGATTCCGAACACGTCGTGCCCCTGACAAGCGCTGAGGGGGAGTATTCGGCCGGGCAGCCGGTTGCCGCAAGAGGCTCTTTCGGACGTCAACCTTTTACCCCGATATGACCGTTCGACTTACCCCCGTATGACCCTTCGACCTCCACGGCTCCTTCACAGCGGGGCCCCCGGAGGTGACCTTCCTTCTCCTCGAAGGCGGTCCAGGAGCCGCGGGTCCGTTCCGGGTGGGCCGTGAACAGCAGGTGGCAGTGGGCGCAGCCCAGCTCCTCGGCTTTGAGTCGGCGATCTCCGAGTCGCGGATCTCACCGCCCGAGTTCACCAAGTGAAGGCCGGCGGGCGTCAGCAACCGCAGTCGCACCCGCACCCGTCGCAGCAGCCGTCCTCCCCGCAACATCCGCAGCAGTTGAAGCAGTCGCCGCAGCCCGTGCAGTCGCCGTTGCAGAGTCCTTCCCGGCGCCGCCGCGACCAGGGGCCCTCGAACTCGCCGCAGCAGAACCGGCAGGTGCAGGCCAGCCCCAGCCAGACGGCGCAGCCGGCCAGCAGTCCGCGCCGGTCGCGGCGCGGCGGCTCGGGCGGCAGCGGTGCGCCGGGGCCGTACGGTGCGCCGGGCGGGGCGTACGGTCCGCCCGGCTGCGGGCCGTACGACTCAGGGCGGCCGTGCGCGCAGGAGGCGGTGCCGAAGGCTCGGTCGACGGAGGCGGGCAGTTCGTGCACGAGCAGCCGGTGCGCGAGCCTGCCGTCGGTGAACTCGACCTCGCGCAGCGCGAGCCGGATGCCGTGCACGGCGTCGTCCGCGAGGCGCCGGGCCTCGCTGAGCGGGGTGCCGGTGGCCGTGAGCGGGTTCCAGGCGCCGGACGCGGCGTCGGCCTGCCGGTCCTCGACGGCGTCCAGCAGATGCGCGAGCCGCCCGAAGAGGCGTCCGGCCTCGGCGAGCGGTACGGCGTTGCCGGGCCGGCCGGCCAGCACCGCGGTGTGCGCGAAGGCCGCCGCGGTGGCGGTCTCGGCGGGTTCGGTCACGGCGAGGACGGGCGTCCCGGGCCCGGCGAGCGCCTCCAGGCCGGTCTGCCGGTCGACGGCCTCGACGAGGACGGCGGTGTCGAACCCGACGGCACTGCCGGTGCGCTCCCCCGCCCTGTCCCAGTTCGCGGCGACCCGGCGCGCGGCGCGCGACACCGGCCGGCGGGCCAGCAGCCCGTCACCGTCGGCGACATGGTCGCGCACCTTGGCGGAGGCGAGCACCAGCGAGACGGCCGCCGCGAGCCGCGCCCCCTCGCCCCGCGCGACGGACGCGGTGCGCATGCCGCGCAACGGACACGGCCCGGCCGTGCGCCGCCACTGTCCCGAGCGGTCGGCCTGAGCCTCCGTCAGAACCGAAATCAGTAACCCGTCGTAGTTGGTCACGACGCGCGCGAACTGTCCGTGGTCGCTGCGCAGTGCCAGGCAGAGCCCGCACAAATGCGCCATCCACTGGGCCGTGAGCCCTTCACCGAGTCTGTGCCGACAAGGCCTGACCATTCCGAACACGACGCTTCCCCCGTTGTTCGACGCGCTGGATCGACCGCATCGTATCGGCCATTTCGTTCACCCGTACGCGCCGTCCGTCACCCGTCCGCCGCGAAGAATCATATTTCACTCACAGTCAGCAGCGGTTTACCGCAAGACCCTTGGGAAACATGGACCCTCGACGGATCAGCCGTGCACCAGTACCGTCACAAACCCCCCGCGCGGCGACTATCCACTTGGCGCGCCATCCGCATCATGGACGACCATAGGGGTGCGGAAAGCAAGAAAGACCGCTGTGAGAGGAGGCGTCCATGGGATCGGTGCGCAAGGCGAGTGCGTGGCTCGGCCTCGTCGACGACAACGATGACGAGCGCTACTACGACGACGAGACTTACGAGGGGACCGAGTCCGGGGACGCCTGGGTCACCGACCCGCGCGTGAAGGTGGCCTCGGACACCGCCGAGGAGAAGGGCCGCAGAATCGGCACCGTCACCCCGGACAGCTTCCGGGACGCGCGTGCCATCGGTGAGCTGTTCCGGGACGGGGTCCCGGTCATCATGAATCTGACGGCCATGGAGGCCGCCGACGCCAAGCGCGTCGTCGACTTCGCGGCCGGGCTCATTTTCGGCCTGCGTGGTTCCATCGACCGCGTTTCCAACCGGGTGTTCCTGCTGACGCCCGCCGACACGGAGATCATCAGCGGCGAACCCGCCGCGCACCGCACGGACGGTTTCTTCAACCAGAGCTGAGGCAGGGCCGCTCACCGGCCCCGCCTGCGCGGGGTCCGCCGGTCTACCGGAACGCGTCGAGTCCAGTGAGCGCCTTGCCCAGCACGAGCTGGTGCATTTCGACGGTGCCCTCGTAGGTGAGCACCGATTCGAGGTTGGTCGCGTGCCGCATCACGGGATATTCGAGCGAGATCCCGTTGGCCCCCAGAATGGTCCGGGCCGTACGGCAGATGTCGATGGCCTCCCGTACGTTGTTGAGCTTGCCGAAGCTGACCTGCTCGGGACGCAGGCGGCCGGCGTCCATGCGCCGCCCGAGATGGTGGGCGAGCAGAATTCCCTTGTGCAGTTCGACCGCCATGTCGGCGAGTTTCGCCTGCGTCAGCTGGAAACCGCCGATGGGCCTGCCGAACTGCTCGCGTGACCTGGCGTAGTCGACGGCGGTCTCGAAGCAGGAGCGGGCGGCGCCCATCGCACCCCACACGATGCCGTAGCGGGCGTGGGACAGGCAGCTGAGGGGGCCGCGCAGTCCGGTCACCCCCGGCAGCACGGCGTCGGCGGGCAGCCGTACGTCGTCCATGACGAGTTCGCTGGTGACGGACGCCCGCAGCGACCACTTGTGCTTGATCTCGGGCGCGGAGAAGCCGGGGCTGTCGGCCGGCACGACGAAGCCGCGGATGCCGTCGTCGGTCCGCGCCCAGACCACGGCGACCCCGGCGACCGAGCCGTTGGTGATCCACATCTTGCGGCCGTTGAGGACCCAGTCGCCGCCGTCCTTCTTGGCGTACGTCCGCATGGCCGCGGGGTCGGAGCCGTGGTCGGGCTCGGTGAGCCCGAAGCAGCCGATGACCTCACCGGCGGCCATGCGCGGCAGCCACTGCTGCTTCTGCTCCTCGCTGCCGAACCGGTGGACGGCGTACATGGCGAGCGAGCCCTGCACGGAGACCAGGGAGCGGATCCCGGAGTCGGCGGCCTCCAGTTCCAGGCAGGCGAGCCCGTACTGCACGGCGCTGGCCCCGGCGCATCCGTAGCCCGTCAGCGACATCCCGAGCGCCCCGATGCCTCCGAGTTCCCGGGCGAGTTCCCGGATGCCGGGCAGTTCGCCCTTCTCGTACCACTCGGCGACGTGCGGCAGCACACGGTCGGCGGCCCAGGCACGCACGGTGTCCCGGACGGCGAGGTCCTCGGGTTCCAGCAGGTCGTCGATGCCGAGGGGGTCGGCGGGATCGAACGGGGGCAACGACGAGGACGTGGACATGGGGGCACCCTCCGGCAGCGAAAAACTAGCACCGCTAGTCACGACGGCTTCCGACGTTACGACGCAGTGTCCCGCACGTCCACTCCCTCGGCGGGCGGTGATCAGCGGGCGGTGACCGGCGGCGCGTGGGCGGGCGCCTCGGCCTCCCGCGGGCCCGGCAGCTCCACCGGCCCGGCGTCGCACTGCATCGTCCGCGGCAGCCGCAGCGCCATCACCGCCCCGAGCAGCAGCAGCCCCGCGCTCACCAGCAGCGTCACATGCAGCCCGTGCACGAACGCGTCCCGCGCCGCGACCCGCAGGGCCCCGCCGACGGGTCCGCCGAGCTGCGCGGCGACCTCGTAGGCCTCCCCCAGCGAGTGCGACGCCGCGGCCGACACGGGTGACGGCACGCCGGGCACGGACGTGAGCCCGGGCGCGTACGCCGCGTTCATCACGCTGCCCAGCAGGGCGATCCCGATGCCGGCGCCGAGCTGGTAGGACGTCTCGCCGATGGCCGCGGCGCCGCCCGCCTGCTGGGGCGGCGCCGCGCTGAGCATCGACTCGTACGCCCCGAACAGCGTGGTCTCCAGGCCGAAGCCGAGCAGGACGAACCCGGACAGCAGCAGCGGGAAGTCGTCCGCGGTGCCCATCGCCGTCAGCAGCAGCACCGCGCCCGCCGTCAGGCAGAACCCGAAGCACACCGTGCGGCGCGGCCCGAACCGGCGCAGCATCCGCGCGCCCGCCAGCCCGGCCGCCATCGCCGCGAGGGTCAGCGGCACCAGCCGCAGCCCCGTCTCCAGCGGGGACAGGCCGAGCACCAGTTGCAGATACTGCGCGGCGATCAGTTCGAGGCCGACCAGCGCGAGCATGGCCAGCACGATGCAGCCGACGGAGGTGCTGAACACGGGCCGCCCGAACATCCGCAGGTCGACCAGCGGGTGCGGGCGGCGCCGCTGCCGCCGTACGAAGAGGACCAGCAGGGCCGCGCCCGTCACCAGCGGCAGCACGGTCAGCGCGCTGCCGGCCGGTTCGCCGCCGCCGAGCCGCTTCACGCCGAGCACCACGCCGAACAGCCCGGCCGCCGCCATCAGCGCGCCGGCCACGTCCCAGGGGCCCTGGCCGTCGCCCTTCGACTCGGGCAGCAGCAGCCGGCCCACCGGCAGGCTGACCAGCATGAGCGGGATGTTGACGAAGAAGACCGAGCCCCACCAGAAGTGCTCCAGCAGGAAGCCGCCGAGCAGCGGCCCGACCGCGGCACCCACCGCGGCGACGGCGCTCCACAGGCCGATGGCGAGGGCCCGTTCGCGCCGGTCGGGGAAGACCTGCCGCAGGATCGACAGCGTGGCGGGCATGATCATGGCGCCGCCGACGCCGAGCAGCGCCCGCGCCGCGACGAGCACCTGGGCGCTGTCGGCGACGGCCGCCAGGCCGGAGGCGACGCCGAACAGGGCGTAGCCGAGGAGGAGCACGCGTCTGCGGCCGACGCGGTCGCCGAGCGTGCCGAAGAGGATCAGCAGCGACGCGCAGACCAGCGGGTAGGCGTCGACGATCCAGAGCAGCTCCATCGCGCCGGGCCTGAGGTCCTCGGTGACGGCGGGGACGGCGACGTGCAGCACGGTCGCGTCGACGGCGACCAGCAGCAGGCTGGCGCAGAGGACGACGAGAACCACCCAGCGGTTGGCACCGGCCCCGGCCGCCCGACGGCGCAGTGCGGCGGCCGTGGTCGTCCCGGACATGTACGTACCTCCCAGATGTTCCCTCGCGGTCGGCGGGCTCACGGGGTGGGGACTCCCGTGACTCGGCCGGGGAGGAGCGGTGGTCCCCGGCCCGCGCATCGAGGCGAGTGACACGTCAGGGTACGCGAGTCCGTCCGGATGCCCAGTGGCGGGCCTCTCGGACTCCGCGCGAAACGGTGTGGCGTACGCCACTCCCACCTCAGCCGGGCAGGCACCGGCACGCGCGGCCACATTCAGAGAAATCCCGCATAAAGCAGGCAAAGCGGGTGCCCGGAATTCGCGGCGCACCGAAAGGGACGGCCCCCGGGGCGGCATCGTCGCAGTTCACAGGCGCGCACCGGCCGACACGAACGGCCCGAGTACCCACATTTTCTGGCTATATCGCGCAAGGGAACGGCCGAATAGACGCCCGGCTTCCAGGTGGCGCGGCGGTAAATCGCCGAGGAACACCGATCCACCGCGAAATGAAGCCGAGACCCTTTGGCCCGCGGATTTCCGCGGCAAAGGAACCATATGCCACACGGGAGATGGTGCTGTTTGAGGCGAAGGCCACATCACGTAGGCATTACAAACCCTTCCGTCGGGCCAATCCGCCCAGCCGGGCCCTGTAGCGTCGATTGGGTGCGTACCAAAACGAGCCCCACCCGACTGGACCGGGTGTTCGCCAGGCTGGACCGCGAACCGCAGCGGCCGGCCCACATCGACGTGCCGCGCATGAGCCGGCACCGGATCGTGCTGCTGGCGGGCACCCTGGCCGTGTACGTGGCAATCGTATGGGCCGTCGTCATCACCTCGTGGCTGGTCCGCCTCGACTGGCAGGTCATGTTCTTCCGGCCGTACCAGCAGTGGCAGCAGCTGCACGCCTTCGTCGACTACTACGTCGTCCTCGGCCAGCGCGGCCCGACCGCCGTGATGATCGCGGCCTGGCTCGGCTGGCGCTCCTGGCGGCAGCACACGCTGCGCCCGCTGCTCGCCCTCGGCGTCTCCCTGCTGCTGCTGAACGTCACCGTCGGCGCCGCGAAGTACGGCATGGGGCGGCTCGGCCCGCACTACGCGACCGAGATCGGCTCGAACGAGATGTGGCTCGGCGGCGACATCTTCCCCAGCGGCCACACCGCCAACGCGGTCGTGACCTGGGGCATCCTGGCCTATCTGGCCTCCACCCCGTGGGCCAGACGCTGGCTGTCCGCGCTGTCCGCGGTCACCTCGCTCGGCGTCGGCATGGCCACCGTCTACCTCGGTACGCACTGGCTGAGCGACGTGCTGCTGGGCTGGGTCGCCGGTCTGCTGATCCTGCTGGCGCTGCCCTGGTTCGAGCCGCTGATCGCCCACGCCGAGGCGCGGATCCTGGACCTGCGCGACCGCTGGTCCGCCCGCCTCGGCCGCAGGGGACCGGTCGGCACCGCCCCGGCCGGCGTGCCGGTCGTGGTCACACCGTGCCCGGCGTCCGCCGGGGAGGACGCGCCGGCGTGCGAGCCGGTCTCCGCGGCGCGCTCGGCCCGGGCGCCGGTCTACCTGGCCCCCGGCCCGCACACGGCCCGCTCGGAGCGCACCCCGGTCACCCCGGCGGGCAGCAGGCGCCCGCATCCCCATGCCGCGCACCCGGACCGCCTCGGGCGCGGCACGGGGTCCCCGGCCCACCCCGTGACGGGCGGCTGACCAACGGCGTTCCCCGCGCGGCGCTCACCCCTTCCAGGCGCGCGCCACCAAACCGTCCTCGACCTCGAAGTTCAGCCGGCCCACGCGGTACTCCATGGTGATGATCGCCCCCGGCGGCAGCGCCCTCACCGTCGACCAGCCGCGCTCGCGCGCGAGGGCCTCGGCCCGTTCGGACGCGAGGCCCACGTAGGCGTCCGGACTGTCCTGCGGTTCGGCGGGTGGAGTCGGAATCGGTGCCATGCCGTCACGCTATGCCCTGACCGGCGGGCGGGGAAGTACGGGCCGCGAACACCCGTCCCGTACGCCTCTCCCGTCACGCTTCTGTCACAGGACGACGACAGTCGTCCGGGGCGGCACCGCCCACACGGACGAGCGGTGCCCCACGACTTCCGCAGGCATTCGAACGCAATTCCCGCGTGTCCCGCCGACGGCGGGAATAGCCGGGCCAAATGGTGCCGTGAGAAGCCCTCCGGGCTTCTTTTCATTCCGGCGTCGGAGCCCTCCGGGGCGTTCCGGTCGGCACGCGAATTCGCCGGATTCCGGCACCGTGCCCCCCCGCCGCGAGACGGGCCGAGCGCGCAGCGGACGTACGCACCGCCGCGGGACGGTCGTATTCAGCGGTGAGACGCGGCGGACGGTACGCCGGACAGCGGCGGGCCGAACACGGCCGGGCGCTGTGCGCGTCCTGGGCGCGGGCCGAGCCCTCCGGGAGGACCAGCAGCATTCCGACACGCAGCAGGTCCGGGCGGCCCCCATGGTCTCGCGGTTGGCGTCGTCCATGCCCCGCCGGCCGCCCTCGACGCCGTAGGTGCGCGCGAGGGCGGACAGGGTGTCGCCGGGCCTCACGGTGTGCATGCGGCCCGTGAGCCCGTACCGCTTCGAGCAGACCGGCAATGCGCCCCAGCCCTGCACCAGCACCTCCTGGGCGACCGCGATCTGCTCGGCGCGGGTGGCGAGATCCGCGCGCGGGGCGTACTTCGGGCCGCCGGACTGCCGCCAGGTGGGCTGCCAGAACTGCAGTCCGCCGTGGAAGCCGTTGCCCGTGTCCGCGTCCCAGCGCCCGCCGCTCTCGCACTCGGTGACGCAGTCCCAGGGCCATTCCTCCTTCGGGCAGTGGCGCGGCGCGCTCGCCGCGGGCGGCACCTGGGAGGGTGCGGCGGCGTGCGCTGCGCCGGGGACGAGGGCGGCGAACAGGGCCGCGGCCAGGGCGAACGTGAGCGGCTCGGCGTGCATCGGCCCACGCCAGGCGGCCCGTCGCGTACCGCCGGCCAGCCGCGTCCGGTGCGCCGGGGCGGCCCACCCGGCCGGTGGACGGGACGGCCGCGCCACCGGCCCGGCGGGCGCCGCGCCGTGTACGGCCCGTATCCGTTCGCCTGGATGCGTGACTCCCCCCGCGGCTCGCCCGTTGTCTTCTTCATGAGCCGGGGACCCACCCGGACCACGGGCCGGGAGCCACCCGGCCTCGCCACGTACCGCATCCCGAGGGAGCCACCCGTGCCGCGCATGCTCGACGTCAGCGACGAGGTACGCGCCGAGATCGGCGACGAAGAAGCCGACCGGCTGCTCGCCGGAGAGACCGCCCCGGGCAGTTACGACTGCACCTCCTGCCGCACTCCGGGCGACGCGGAGCAGGAGCGCACCAGCACCGTCCTGTTCATCGGGGACGAGACCGCCGTCCTCGCCTTCGCCCACGCCACCTGCCTGCCCTCACAGGTCGTCCAGGTCACCGAGGAGCAGCTGCGGGGGGCCGTGAAGTCCATCACCGGCGACAGCGCCGGCGCGCCCGCCCCGCAGCAGCCCGAGCCCGGCCGGGACGGTCACGACCTGGCCGCGCCCGGACAGGCCGTCCTCGGCGTGACCAGCGGACTGGTGCTGATCGCCGGGGAGCTGCACGCGGCGCTGGTGGTCGAGCCGACCACGCCCATCGTGCGGCCCGGCACCACGGGCCCCGGCGACGACTTCCTGCCGCTGCTGATCGAGCAGGGCTACATGCCGGTGACCGAGCTGTCGGCGTTGCCGCCCGTGCTGCACGGCTGGTCGGCGCTGCTCGCCATGGGCCAGCTGCACGCGGTGCTCCAGCCCGGCCCGGGCGGCGGCCAGCCGGTGGCCTGGTGGCAGGCGCACCAGCCGCTGCTGGTCACCGACGGCTGGCGGGCCGCCGCCAACAAGCACCAGCAGGTGCTGATGTTCGCGGCGTCCGTCGGTTCCATCGGCCGCCAGCCCCGCGAGGACCTGCTGCGGGACGCGCTGGACAAGGCCGCGGCGAACGGCAGGCTGGTCGCCGCCGCACTGCCCCTGTCCGGCACCTGAGCACCTGCCGCGTCCCCGCCGGCGGTTGACCTGCGAAAGCCGCCCGGGGACCGCATCCCTTGGCGGGCGGGGTCGTTTGGACATACGTGCACACATACGACGTTCCCCGCCGCCAGTCCTACCAGCCGCTGCCTCCGGGGCGACCGGCCCGGGAGCCCCAGGGCGGCCCATCGGCCACGCCGATCTACGACGCGCTCTACGCCGAGTACGTCAGGTCCTTCCGCACGCTGCCGGGCGACCGCAGCGGCGAGGAGGACCTGGGCTTCACCGCCTTCGGACACAGCCCGCACGGCACGGGCTCCTGGAACAGCCCCGGGCACGGGTCGCACGGCAGCTCGTACAGCGCCTACAGCGCGGGCGCGCACAGCGCCCGCCACACCACGGGCCAGCTGTCGCCGTGGCAGCGCGTCGGGCAGATCGAGCGGCAGGGCTCCGGGACGCAGCACGTGCCGGCCGCCCTGCCGCCCGGTCCGCGCCGCGGCCTGTGACTGCCGGCCCGGCACGCCGAAAGGGGCGGCCCCTCGACGGGGCCGCCCCTTTCGGCGTGCTCAGCGGGTCACTTCTTCCTGCCGCGCTTCTCGCGCACCCGCACCGAGATGTGGATCGGCGTGCCCTCGAAGCCGAACTCCTCGCGCAGCCGGCGCTCGATGAAGCGCCGGTAGCCCGCCTCGATGAAGCCGGAGGCGAACAGCACGAACCGCGGCGGCCTGGTGCCGGCCTGCGTGCCGAACAGGATGCGCGGCTGCTTGCCGCCGCGCACCGGGTGCGGGTGGGCGGCGACGAGCTCGCCGAGGAAGGCGTTGAGCCGGCCCGTCGGAACCCGTGTCTCCCAGCCCGCGAGGGCCGTCTCGATCGCCGGGACCAGCTTCTCCATGTGACGCCCGGTGCGCGCCGAGACGTTCACCCGGGGCGCCCACGCGACCTGGCCCAGCTCGGTCTCGATCTCCCGCTCCAGGTAGTAGCGGCGCTCCTCGTCCAGGGTGTCCCACTTGTTGAAGGCGAGGACGATCGCGCGGCCCGCCTCGACGGCCATGGTGAGGATGCGCTGGTCCTGCACCGAGATGGACTCGGAGGCGTCGATCAGGACGACGGCCACCTCGGCCTTCTCGACGGCGGCGGCGGTGCGCAGCGAGGCGTAGTAGTCGGCGCCCTGCTGGAGGTGGACGCGCTTGCGGATGCCGGCGGTGTCCACGAACTTCCAGGTCACGCCGCCGAGTTCGATCAGCTCGTCCACCGGGTCGCGGGTGGTGCCGGCGAGTTCGTTGACGACGACGCGCTCCTCGCCCGCCACCTTGTTCAGCAGTGAGGACTTGCCGACGTTCGGGCGGCCGATCAGGGCGATGCGGCGCGGGCCGCCGGTGGCGGTGCCGAAGGTCTGCGCCGGGGCCTCCGGGAGGACCTCCAGGACCCTGTCCAGCATGTCGCCGGTGCCGCGGCCGTGCAGCGCGGAGACCGGGTACGGCTCGCCGAGGCCCAGTGACCACAGGTAGGACGCGTCGGCCTCGCCGCTCGGGCCGTCCACCTTGTTGGCGCACAGCACGACGGGCTTGCCGGCCTTGCGCAGCAGGCGGACGACCGCCTCGTCGGTGTCGGTGGCGCCGACCTTGGCGTCCACGACGAAGACGACCGCGTCGGCGGCCTCGATGGCGTACTCGGCCTGCGCGGCCACGGACGCGTCGATGCCGAGGACGTCCTGCTCCCAGCCGCCGGTGTCGACCACCTTGAAGCGGCGGCCCGCCCACTCGGCCTCGTAGGTGACGCGGTCGCGGGTGACGCCGGGCTTGTCCTCCACGACGGCCTCGCGGCGGCCGATGATGCGGTTCACCAGGGTCGACTTGCCGACATTGGGGCGGCCGACGACGGCGAGCACGGGCAGCGGGCCGTGCCCGGCCGCCTCGATGGCGCCCTCGACGTCCTCGACGTCGAAGCCCTCTTCCGCGGCGAGCTCCATGAACTCCGCGTACTCGGCATCGCCAAGCGCCCCGTGGTCGTGCTCCTCGCCCGAGCCCTCGGAGTGGATGTGGTCGTTCATGAAGTCCGTACCTCGTTCATCGTGGTGATCGGTGGACCGCCCGTTTCCTAACGGTCTGATCCACTACTCAGTGTGGCCCGGCGGCCGGTCAGCCGCCTGGCGTTTTCCAGGTTCGCGGTGAGCTGCTTCTGGATGCGATCGGTCGCCGCGTCCAGCGCCGCGCGGGTGCGCAGCCCGCTGCCGTCGTCCGCGTCGAACGGGTCGCCGAAGACGACGTCGACGCGGGAGCGCAGCGGGGGCAGCCCTTTCAGCAGCCGCCCGCACCGCTCGGTGGTTCCCAGTACGGCCACCGGGACGACGGGCGCCCCGCTGCGCACGGCGAAGTACGCGAGTCCGGCGCGCAGCGCGGCGAAGTCGCCCTCGCCGCGGGTGCCCTCCGGGAAGATGCCGAGCACGCCGCCGTTGTCCAGGACGGCCAGCGCCCGGGTGATGGCGGCGCGGTCGGCGGTCGTGCGGTCCACCTTCAGCTGGCCCATGCCGAGCAGGAGGGGGTCGAGCGGGCCGACGAACGCCTCCTTCTTGATCAGGAAGTGCGTCGGCCGGGGCGCCACGCCCATCACCATCGGGCCGTCGATGAAGTGGCTGTGGTTGACGGCGAGGATCACCGGGCCGGCCGCGGGGACCCGCCAGGAGCCGAGCACCCGCGGCTTCCACAGCCCGTGCATCAGTCCGACGCCGATCCGCCGCCCGATCTCGGCGCCCTTGACGGACGGGGCCCGGGACCCAGCCGTCACTTCGCGGCCCGCTTCTCCTCGACGAGCGTGACGACGCACTCGACGACCTGCGCCAGCGTGAGGTCGGTGGTGTCCACCTCGACCGCGTCGTCCGCCTTGGCCAGCGGGGAGGTCTTGCGGCTGGAGTCGGCCGCGTCCCGCTTGATCAGGGCCTCGCGGGTGGCGTTGATGTCGGCGCCCTTCAGCTCGCCGCTGCGGCGGGCGGCGCGCGCCTCGGCGGAGGCGGTGAGGAAGATCTTCAGGTCGGCGTCCGGCAGGACGGTCGTACCGATGTCGCGGCCCTCCACGACGATGCCCTGCTCGGCGGACCGGGCGATGGCGCGCTGCAGCTCGGTGATCCGGGCGCGCACCTCGGGCACGGCGCTGACCGCGCTGACCTTGGAGGTGACCTGCTGGGTGCGGATCGGGCCGGCCACGTCCGTGCCGTCGACGGTGATCGTCGGGTTCGCCGGGTCGGTGCCGGACACGATGTCCGGCTTGTCGGCGACGGCGGCGATCGCGGCCGGATCGTCGACGTCGACGCCGTTGGTGACCATCCACCACGTGATCGCCCGGTACTGGGCGCCGGTGTCCAGGTAGCTCAGGCCGAGCTGCGCGGCCACTGCCTTCGACGTGCTCGACTTGCCCGTGCCGGAGGGGCCGTCGATGGCGACAATCACTGCGGCGCGTTCCACTGTGGGGGCACCTTTCCTGGTCCTGGGTGGTGGGCGGGGGCAGAAGGGCCCTGGACAAGGTTACTGCGTACGAGTGGCCCCCCGGTCCACGCCCGCGGCCCCCCGGCGCCTACTGCCGCAGGGCCCAGCCCCGGTCCCGCAGCGCCGCCGCCAGCAGGGGCGCCGCCTTCGGCTCGACCATGAGCTGCACCAGGCCGGCCTGCTGTCCGGTGGCGTGCTCGATGCGCACGTCCTCGATGTTGACCCCGGCCGTTCCGGCGTCCGCGAAGATGCGGGCCAGCTGTCCGGGCTGGTCGTCGATGAGCACGGCCACGACCTCGTAGACGCGCGGGGCGGTGCCGTGCTTGCCCGGCACCCGGACCTGGCCGGCGTTGCCGCGGCGCAGCACGTCCGCAATGCCGGCGGCGCCCTCGCGGCGCTTGTCCTCGTCGGAGGACTGCAGCGCGCGCAGCGCCCGTACGGCCTCCTCCAGGTCGCCGGCGACGTCCGTGAGGAGGTCGGCGACCGGCCCCGGGTTGGCGGAGAGGATGTCGATCCACATCCGGGGGTCGGAGGCGGCGATCCGGGTCACGTCGCGGATGCCCTGGCCGCACAGCCGTACGGCGGCCTCCTCGGCGTTCTCCAGCCGGGCGGCGACCATGCTGGACACCAGGTGGGGCATGTGGGACACGAGGGCCACGGCGCGGTCGTGCGCGTCGGCGTCCATGACGACGGGCACGGCCCGGCAGTGCGAGACCAGTTCCAGGGCGAGGTTCAGCACCTCGGTGTCGGTGTCCCGGGTCGGTGTCAGCACCCAGGGGCGGCCCTCGAAGAGGTCCCCGGTCGCGGCGAGCGGCCCCGACTGCTCGCGGCCGGACATGGGGTGGCTGCCGATGTACGCGGACAGGTCGAGGCCGCGTTCCTCCAGCTCGCGGCGCGGGCCGCCCTTGACGCTGGCGACGTCCAGGTAGCCACGGGCCAGGCCGCGCCGCATGGCGTCGGCGAGGACCCCGGCGACGTGCGCGGGCGGCGCGGCGACGACGGCGAGGTCGACGGGCCCGTCCGGCGCCTCGTCGGTGCCGGCGCCGAGGGCCGCCGCGGTGCGGGCCTGCTCCGGGTCGTGGTCGGCGAGGTGGACGGCGACCCCGCGCTGGGAGAGGGCGAGGGCGGCGGAGGTGCCGATGAGCCCGGTGCCGATGACGAGTGCGGTTCTCACTGGGCGATGTCCTTGCGCAGGGCGGCGGCGGCGCCGAGGTAGACGTGTGCGATGTCGGCGCGGGGGCGGTCGGAGTCGATGTGCGCGAGGAGCCGGACGACGCGGGGCATGGCGCCCTCGATGTCCAGTTCCTGGGCGCAGATCAGGGGGACGTCGACGATGCCGAGCTTGCGCGCGGCGGCGGCCGGGAAGTCGCTGTGCAGGTCGGGCGTGGCCGTGAACCAGATGCTGATCAGGTCGTCGGGGGTCAGCCCGTTGCGTTCGAGGACGGCGGTGAGCAGGGCCCCGACCTGCTCGTCCATGTGCCCGGCCTCGTCCCGTTCCAGCTGGACGGCGCCCCGGACCGCTCGTACCGCCACGGTGATGCTCCTCGCTGACGTGCGTGTTGGCTGTGCGTCCGTCCAGCCTAGCCATCCGCGCACCGCCGACCGGCGATGCCCAATGCGTGAGACGTCCGCTGCGGGGAACGCGACGCGGCGAACGGTTGTGCCGGCGGCCGGCGCGGCTGCGGCGGGCGACGGCGACGGGTCCCGGCCGGTCCGCGGGGGTCACGGGCGGCCGGGAGGGAAATTCGATCCGCCCGGCGTGACGCCCCGCGTACGCTCCCGGTCATGCATCCGACAACACCCGGGACGCTGGTGCGCGACCACACGGTCTACGCCTGTGTGATGGGCTCGCGCGCCTTCGGCCTGGCGACGGACGGCAGCGACACCGACCGGCGCGGGGTGTTCGTCGCGCCCACCGAGCTGTTCTGGCGCTTCGAGAAGCCGCCGGCGCACGTCGAGGGCCCGGCCGAGGAGCAGTTCAGCTGGGAGCTGGAGCGGTTCTGCGAGCTGGCGCTGCGCGCGAACCCGAACATCCTGGAGTGCCTGCACTCCCCGCTCGTGGAGTACGCCGACGACACCGGCCGCGAGCTGCTGGCCCTGCGCGGGGCGTTCCTGTCCCGGCGGGTCGGCGAGACGTTCACCGGGTACGCGCTGGGCCAGCACCGCAGGCTGGAGGCCGGCGTCCGGGCGCACGGCGTGCCGCGCTGGAAGCACGCCATGCACCTGCTGCGGCTGCTGACGAGCGTCCGCGACCTGCTGCGCACGGGCACGCTCACCCTGGACGTCGGTGACGCGCGCGAGCCGCTGCTGGCCGTGAAGCGCGGCGAGGTCCCCTGGGAGCGGGTCGAGGCCCGGATGACCCGGCTGGCCCGGGAGGCCGAGGAGGCAGCCGCGCGCAGTCCGCTCCCGGTGGAACCGGACCGGCGCCGCGTCGAGGACTTCCTGGTCCGGGTGCGCCGCACGTCGGCCCTCGCAGCCCTCCGGGGAGCCGGGAAGCGCTGAAGGAGCGCGGCTTGCGGCTCGCCCGGCGCGCCGTGCGGTTTCCCCGGGGTGTGTCCTGCACGCGCGCGGGCAGGACCGGCGTGTGTCCCGCACGCGCGCGTGCGGGATGCCGTCCGCCCACGCGCGCGTGGGCGACGTCGCAGGCCGACCCGCGCGCGTGCCGGATGTTCCCCGCGCCGGTCCCCGCTCAGGCGTCCCAGAGCGCTCCGAGCGTGATCAGGTCGCTGCGGTACTCGATGCGGTCGGCCCACGCGGCAGGCCAGGCGTCCGCGCCGAGGTGGGCGCCCGCGAAGGCGCCGGCGAGGCAGGCGACGGAGTCGGAGTCGCCGGAGGAGCAGGCCGCGCGGCGCAGCGCGGTGAGGGGCTCGTCCGTGAACATCAGGAAGCAGAGCAGCCCGGTCGCCAGGGCCTCCTCGGCGATCCAGCCGGCGCCGGTGGCCAGGCACGGGTCGGTCTCGGGCGAGGCGGTGCGCACGGCGTCGTCGAGCCGGTCGAGGATCGCCAGGCACTCGTCCCAGCCGCGGGCGATGAACTGCTCCGGGCCGGGGTCCTGGTCACGGGTCCACAGGTCGCCGAGCCAGTCGTGGTGGTAGCGGGTGCGGTTGTCCAGGGCGTAGGAGCGCAGCAGGCCGACGAGGCCGGCCGGGTCGGCGCCCTGCGCGAGCAGGTGCACGGCGTGCGCGGTGAGGTCGGAGGCGGCGAGCGCGGTGGGGTGGCCGTGGGTGAGGGCCGACTGCAACTGGGCGGCGCCGGCGCGCTGGTCGTCGCTGAGGCCGGGGGCGAGGCCGACGGGCGCGACGCGCATGTTGGCGCCGCAGCCCTTGGAGTGGATCTGGCTGGCGTCCTGCCAGGGCCGGTCCTCGCTCCCGAGCAGGTCGCAGGCGCGCAGGCAGGTGTTGCCGGGCGCGCGGTTGTTCTCCGGCGACCGGTACCAGTCCACGAACTCCTCGCGCACCGGCCGCTCCAGGCTCTCCGGGCTGAGCACGCCCCGGTCCATCGCCGTGCGCAGGCCCTTGCCGAGGGAGAGCGTCATCTGCGTGTCGTCGGTGACGATCGCGGGCGTCGGCAGCTCCATCTCCCGCCAGGGCCCGCACTTGGCGAGGATCGAGGGCACGTCGTTGAACTCGGTCGGGAAACCGAGCGCGTCCCCGAGGGCGAGGCCGATCAGCGCTCCGGTGGCGGCGCGCTTGCGGACGGTGGTCGAGGTCATGCGGGTCGTCCTTCCCGGGACGGTCGGAGCAGGGGCGGGTGCAGGGTGGTGGCGGTGCCCGCGCGGTACAGCGCGGCCGGTTTGCCGCGGCCGCCGGTGAGCCGGGCGGCGCCCGGGACCGGTTCGACGAAGCCGGGCGTGGCGAGCACCTTGCGGCGGAAGTTGGGCGGGTCCAGGGCGGTGCCCCAGACGGTCTCGTAGACGCGCCGCAGCTCGCCGAGGGTGAACTCGGGCGGGCAGAAGGCGGTGGCGAGGCAGGTGTGCTCCAGCTCGGCGCCGACGCGTTCGTGCGCGTCGGCCAGGATCCGGTCGTGGTCGAAGGACAGCGGCCGGGCGTCGCCGTACGGCACCCAGCGGGCCTGTGCCGCGTCGCCGCCGCCGCGCGGTTCGAGCGGCGTGTTCCCCGGGCCGGGGCCCGCGGGAGGCGGCAGCAGCGCGGCGAACGCGACCGAGACGACCCGCATACGGGGGTCGCGGCCGGGCTCGCTGTAGGTGCGCAGCTGCTCCAGGTGCAGCCCGGTGACGTCGGACAGGCCGGTCTCCTCGGCGAGTTCGCGCCGGGCGGCGGTCTCCGCGGACTCGTCCGGCCGCACGAACCCGCCGGGCAGCGCCCACTGCCCGGCGTACGGCTCCTGCCCGCGCTCCACGAGGAGGACGTGCAGGGTGTCCGCGTGGACGGTGAGGACGGCGAGGTCGACGGTGACGGCGAAGGGTTCGTGGGCGTACTTGTCGTATCCCCGCGGCGCGGTCACGACCGCCCACCCCCCTTCCCTGGCCGACACCGTTAATAGTCAGTGCGACTATAAAGGGGGACGGGCGACCGCCACAACCGGTCAGCGGTCGCTCCGCCCGGGGCGCGACCGTCCGGTGCGGCCCGGCGCGGACCGCACCCGGCGAGCACCCCGGTCGCGCCCCGGCACAATCCCTCAGCGGGCCCCTGCCCCCGCATCGCGCCCCGGCGCCAGCGCCGCCACCACCGCCCCGGTCGCCGCCGTGCCCGCCATGACGGCCAGCGCCGGGCCGCAGCCGGCCACGAAGGACGACGGGACGCGGCGACGAACGCCAGGCGCAGCGTGCCTGCCCTCGTAACCGTCGTAGGAGCGCCAGGCCCGCAGATACGTCTCCTGCACCAGGTCCTCCGCCTCGTCGGCGGACCCCAGCAGCCGGTAGTGCGCCAGCAGCTCCCGCCGGTACGGCTCGGTCAGCCGCGCGAACTCCTCGCGGTCCGTCGTCGTCACGGTCGTCCCCGCTCCCTCCGTCACGGAAGGACAGACCGGCGCGCGAGCGAAAAGGCATCGGCCGGTCCCGGAGCAATGTCCGGAACCGGCCGGGGCACAGCGGCCCATGTCGTTCTCAGGACGGGCCGGCGCTGTCTACAGGTCGACTTCCTGCATCAGCATGCCGACCTCCGTGTTCGACAGGCGGCGCAGCCAGCCCGACTTCTGGTCGCCCAGCGTGATCGGGCCGAACGCGGTGCGCACCAGTTTGTCGACCGGGAACCCGGCCTCCGCGAGCATGCGGCGCACGATGTGCTTGCGGCCCTCGTGCAGGGTGACCTCGACCAGGTAGTTCTTGCCGGTCTGCTCCACGACCCGGAAGTGGTCCGCGCGCGCGTAGCCGTCCTCCAGCTGGATGCCGTCCTTCAGGCGCTTGCCGAGGTCGCGCGGGATGGGGCCCACGATGTGCGCGAGGTACGTCTTCTTCACGCCGTACCTGGGGTGGGTCAGCCGGTGCGCCAGCTCGCCGTGGTTGGTGAGCAGGATGATGCCCTCGGTCTCCGTGTCGAGCCGCCCAACATGGAACAGCCGCGTCTCGCGGTTGGTGACGTAGTCGCCGAGGCACTGCCGGCCCTCGGGGTCCTCCATCGTGGAGACGACCCCGGCGGGCTTGTTCAGCGCGAAGAACTGGTAGCTCTGCGTGGCGACGGTCAGCCCGTCGACCTTGATCTCGTCCTCCTCCGGGTCGACCCGCCGGCCCTGCTCCAGCACGATCTCGCCGTTGACCTCGACGCGGGCCTGCTCGATCAGCTCCTCGCAGGCGCGCCGGGAGCCGTAGCCCGCGCGGGCGAGGACCTTCTGCAGGCGCTCGCCCTCCTGCTCGGCGCCGGGGAACGTCTTGGGGAGCTTGATGTCCTTCTTCCCTGCGTACCGCTCGCGGTTGCGCTCCTCGATCCGCGTGTCGTACTCGCGGGGGCGCGCCGGGGCGGTACGGCCCCGTCCGCCCTGCTGGGGCTGCTTGGGGCCGCCCTTGGCGCCGCCGCGGGCCGCGCCGCCGCGCCCGGCCTGCGGGCCGTCCTTCGTGGCCCCGGGCCCCACGTCGTAGCGGCGCTCCTCGGGGCGGGGCTTGCGGGGGCGGCCCTGCCCCTGCTTCTGGTCCCTGTCATTGCCGGCGCCGCGGTGGTTACCGCGCCCGCCGCTCTTGCCGCTGCCGCTGCTTCGCATCAAATATCCGTCGTTGTCGTCGTAGTCGTCGTAGTCGTCGGGGTCGTCGTGGCCGGCACGTTCGTCGTGGGTCCGTCGTCCGGTTCCGGGGCGTCCGGATCGAACGACGGTACGCCTTCCTGGGTCTCGGCCTCGATCGCCTCCGCTTCCGGGAGGAAGGGCGCGAGCTCCGGGAGCTCGTCCAGACCGCGCAGGCCCATCCGCTCCAGGAAGTAGTTCGTCGTCCTGTACAGGATCGCACCTGTTTCGGGTTCCGTGCCCGCCTCTTCGACCAGCCCTCGCTGCAGGAGGGTGCGCATGACGCCGTCGCAGTTCACTCCGCGCACGGCGGAGACCCGGCTGCGGCTGACCGGCTGCCGGTAGGCGACGACCGCGAGCGTCTCCAGCGCGGCCTGCGTCAGCCGGGCCTGCTGGCCGTCCAGGGCGAAGCCCTCGACGGCGGGCGCGTACTCGGGCCGGGTGTAGAAGCGCCAGCCGCCCGCGACGAGCCGCAGCTCGAAGCCGCGGCCCTGCGCGGTGTACTCGTCGGCCAGTTCGCGCAGCGCGTCCGCGACCTGGCGTCTGGGACGCTCCAGTATTTTCGCCAGGTGCTCCTCGGTCGCGGGCTCGTCCACGACCATGAGGACCGCCTCCAGGGCGGGTTTGAGTGCGAGGCCGGCGACGGTCCGCGGCCCCGCCGGTCGTTCGGTGGTGTCCTCGCTCACGGCTTGTCCCCCTTGGGCGGCTTGGGCGGCTTCGGCGGCTCGGGCGGCCGGTCGAACTCGTCCGTCACGGTCGGTGTCTCGTCCCCGTCGCCGCCGGTCCAGCGCACGAGCAGATCGCCGAGGGCGGTCTCCTGCTCCAGCGCGACGGCCTTCTCGCGGTACAGCTCCAGCAGGGCGAGGAAGCGGGCCACGACGGTCAGGGTGTCGTCGGTGTCCTCGACCAGCGCCCGGAAGCTCGCCTCGCCGAGTTCCCGCAGCTGCGCGACGACGATCCCGGCCTGCTCCTGCACGCTGACCAGCGGCGCGTGGATGTGGTCGACGTACACCTGCGGCTTCGGTCTGGGCTGCATCGCCTTCACGGCGAGCCGGGCGAAGCCCTCGGGGCCGATGCTGATGACGACCTCGGGCAGCAGCTCGGCGTGGTGCGGTTCGAGTCCGACGGTACGGGGGTGGCGCCGGGCCTCCGCGTCCAGGCGGGCGCTGAAGATGTCGGCGACCTGCTTGTACGCGCGGTACTGGAGCAGCCGCGCGAACAGCAGGTCCCGGGCCTCCAGCAGGGCCAGGTCGGCCTCGTCCTCCACCTCGGCGGCGGGCAGCAGCCGGGCCGCCTTCAGGTCGAGCAGCGTGGCGGCCACCACCAGGAACTCCGTCGTCTCGTCCAGGTCCCAGTCCGGCCCCATGGCCCGGATGTACGCCATGAACTCGTCGGTCACCTTCGACAGGGCGACCTCGGTGACGTCCAGCTTGTGCTTGGCGATCAGCTGGAGCAGCAGGTCGAAGGGCCCCTCGAAGTTGGCGAGCCGGACCGTGAACCCACCGTCGCCGTCGGAGGCCCCGTCGGCGCCAAAGGCTTCGTCGGCGCCGGACGGTTCCCTCCCGTCACCACCACCGGAGGCCTCGTCGGCGCTCGGCGGAACCACCGGGCCCGGCGGCTCACCGGCAGAAGCGACGGAAGCGGCTGCATCGATGGAAGCGGCGGCCTCGTCCTCGGCCCCCGCCGGCTCGGGCGGCGGGACCGCCCCCGGCCCCCGCCCCAGCGCACGCCTGCGCCCGGCAGACGCGCCGGAGGCGGAGGCGGGAACATCGTTCGAGGTCATGACCCCCGCAGGCTACCGCTACCGCCCACGCAGCCGTCGTACGAGGATGCTGGCGTCCCCGCGGGTCTCCAGGTCCGCGAGCACCACCGCGACCGCCTCCCGGACGATCCGCCCGCGGTCGACGGCCAGTCCGTGCTCCCCGCGCAGCACCAGACGCGCGTGCTCCAGGTCCATCAGCTCCTCGGCGGACACGTACACGGTGATCTTCTCGTCGTGCCGCTCCCGGCCGCTGGGCCGCCGCGCGGCGGCCCGGCCCCGCTTGCGCGGCGCGGCGGCGGAACCCTCCGCCGCGTCCTGGCGCCGCGCGGGCCCCGCGGCGCCGGACCGGCTGCGGGACTCCGCGTCGACCGGCTGCGCGTCCGCCGCGACGTGTTCCGGGCCGACGCCGTCGCCGCCCTGGGCGGGCACCGACTGGGGCGCGTCCTCGGCCGACGCCGCCGGATCGCTCTCCCCCGCGGGAGGCGGCACCCGGGGCTCGCCGTTGGCCTGGCGCCGGGGGGTGGACGCCTGGAGCGCCATCCCCCCTGTCGTACGGAAGAGTTCGTCGGCCCCCGGCAGACTCACTCGGCGTGACACCGGGCGAGCACCTCCCTGGCGAGCTGGCGGTAGGCGGCGGCACCGACGGAGTTGGAGGCGTACGTGGTGATCGGCTCGCCGGCGACCGTGGTCTCCGGGAAGCGCACCGTACGCCCGATGACCGTGTGGTAGACGTGGTCGTCGAACGCCTCGACGACACGCGCCAGGACCTCACGGCTGTGCACCGTGCGCGAGTCGTACATCGTGGCGAGGATCCCGTCGAGCTCCAGCTCCGGGTTGAGCCGCTCCTGGACCTTCTCGATGGTCTCCGTCAGCAGGGCCACACCGCGCAGTGCGAAGAACTCGCACTCCAGCGGCACGATCACCTTGTGCGCGGCCGTCAGGGCGTTGACCGTGAGCAGGCCGAGCGAGGGCTGACAGTCGATGACGATGTAGTCGTAGTCGGGCAGCAGCGGCTTCAGCGCCCGCTGCAGCGTCGACTCGCGGGCGACCTCGGAGACCAGCTGGACCTCGGCCGCCGACAGGTCGATGTTGCTGGGCAGCAGATCCATGTTCGGGACCGCCGTCTTCAGCAGCACCTCGTCGGCCGCCATGCCCCGCTCCATGAGCAGGTTGTAGACGGTGAGGTCGAGTTCCATCGGGTTGACGCCGAGTCCGACCGACAGCGCGCCCTGCGGGTCGAAGTCGACGAGGAGCACCCGGCGTCCGTACTCCGCGAGCGCGGCACCCAGGTTGATGGTCGACGTCGTCTTGCCGACGCCGCCCTTCTGGTTGCACATCGCGATGATCTTCGCGGGTCCGTGGTCGGTCAGCGGGCCCGGGATCGGGAAGTACGGCAGCGGGCGCCCGGTCGGGCCGATGCGCTCACGGCGCTGACGGGCCGCGTCGGGCGCGAGCGTCGCCGCGTACTCCGGATCGGGCTCGTACTCGGCGTCGGGGTCGTAGAAGTGACCCTCGGGCAGTTCGTCGTAGGCGGCGAAATGGTTGTGGGGCGCGCCACTTCCGTCGCCGGCCTTGGCGTTCACGTGATGGCCATCCATGCTCGGGTGTGCTGTCTGAGTCGCCTGCTGACTCTGGTGGGCTGCGAAGGTGCGCACTGCGACGGAGCCGACAGCCTCGAACCCCGCGGGACCCTGGCCCCGTGCAGGCATTCCTGGTTGACCACCCCCGGGAGTAAATGTCGACTCATTCACAAGTCGTCTTACCTCCTTGGTGACCAGGAAACTTCTAGACAGGTCAGCGTGGCACCATGCCGACGGTTGGCGACTCTATGGCGTGTCGGGCGTCCGCAGCAACACAATCCGCCGGACCCGGCCTGATGTGTCGGCAATGAAACATCCCTCTGTCAAGGGCGTACGGCCGTCGCACGGCAGGTTTCGCCGGTGTACGAATCGGTCGAAGGGCTACGTTCGAGGCGAGTTGACCGAGAGCCGCAAAGTGACCATACACACATCCGGCCGGACCTTGTCGGGCAAGGTCCGGCCGGATGTACGAGGTTGACGACCCGTGTTGACGTATCGCCTTTACCTCGTGATGACTTGATCGTGCCGGTCGGCCGGACGGTCAGCCGAGCAGCGAGTCCAGCTCGACGTGGTCGAGGCCGTGCGCCTCGGCGACCTCCTTGTAAACGACCTTGCCGTCGTGGGTGTTGAGGCCCTTGGCGAGCGCCGGGTCGCGGCGCAGCGCGTCGACCCAGCCGTTGTTGGCGAGCGAGACGATGTACGGCAGCGTGGCGTTGGTCAGGGCGTTGGTGGAGGTGTTGGGCACCGCGCCGGGCATGTTGGCGACGCAGTAGAAGACCGACTCGTGGACCGGGAAGGCCGGCTCGGCGTGGGTGGTGGGACGGGAGTCCTCGAAGCAGCCGCCCTGGTCGATCGCGATGTCGACAAGGACACTTCCGGGCTTCATGCGGGCCACCATCTCGTTGGTGACCAGCTTCGGGGCCTTGGCGCCGGGGATGAGCACCGCGCCGATGACGAGGTCGGCGTCGAGGACGGCCTTCTCCAGCTCGAAGGAGTTGGACATGACGGCCTTGACCTTGGTGCCGAAGATCTTGTCGGCCTCGCGGAGCTTGTTGATGTCGCGGTCGAGCAGGGTCACGTCGAAGCCCATGCCGACGGCGATCTGGGTGGCGTTCCAGCCGGAGACGCCGCCGCCGATGACGACGGCCTTGGCGGGGGTGACGCCCGGGACACCGCCGGGCAGCACGCCGCGGCCGCCGTTGGCGCGCATCAGGTGGTAGGCGCCGACCTGCGGGGCCAGCCGGCCCGCGACCTCGGACATCGGGGCGAGCAGCGGCAGCGCGCGGCTGGGCAGCTCGACGGTCTCGTAGGCGATCGCGGTGGTGCCGGACTCCAGCAGGGCGTCCGTGCACTCCTTGGAGGCGGCCAGGTGCAGGTAGGTGAAGAGCGTCTGGTCCTTGCGGAGGCGGTGGTACTCCTCGGCGATGGGCTCCTTGACCTTCAGCAGCAGGTCGGCGGCGGCCCAGACCTCGTCGGCGGTGCCGAGGATCTCGGCACCGGCGGCGACGTACTCGTCGTCCGTGATCGAGGAGCCGGTGCCCGCACCGCGCTCGATGACGACCTGATGGCCGTGGCGCACCAGCTCGTGCACACCGGCGGGGGTGATGGCCACCCGGAACTCGTTGTTCTTGACCTCGCGGGGGATGCCGACCTTCACGTCGATCACGGTCCTTGGCTCTGGGGACAGGGGGTATTGCATGACATACCCGGGCGTGCGGGGGCACACCGGGAGAGACCGCAGGAGAACGTGCGGCAGAGCCAGTCTAATGAAGGTGTTCCCGCTGTCTAGCCTTTCATTGCATCAATCTGCACTGGATGTACTGCGGATTTCGCAGGCACTGGGCTCTTGTCCCTGCTCCGAGGGCTGCTGCTGGGGTCCGAAGGCCTGCGATGCGGGCGCGGATGCCGCCTCCTCACCGGCCACGAAAGCCTCGGGCCCGGGCTCGCTCTCCTGGGGTTCCTCTCCCAGCATCCGCCGGGCGGCGCCCCGGTGCAGCCGGGCGGCGGCGGGGTCGCCGAGGCGCTCCAGGGTGTCGGCGAGCCTGAGGTGCAGCGCGGCCTGCAACCGCACGTCCTCGGCGCGGCGCGCCCACTCGACCGCCTCCTGGCAGGTGCGCAGCGACTCCTCGAAGCGCCCCGCGTACTCCTGGACCCGCGCCAGCTCGCTGAGCGCCCGGGCGTAGGCGGGCACGTCGCCGGCCCTGCGGTATCCGGCGACGGCCGCCCGCCAGTGCCGCATGGCCTCGCCGTAGCGCCCGGCGTAGGTGTGCGCGGTGCCGATACGGCCGTACAGCCGGGCGGCGTCGTCGCGCTCGTCGCGGGCGAGGCGCTGGGCGAGGGCGCGGCCGAACCAGTCGGCGGCCCGGTCGTAGTCCCCCAGCTCCAGGTGGGCGCCGCCGATGGACTCCATGGCGCGGCCGGTGGCGTACGGGTCGTCGGCGGCGCGCCCGGCGTCCAGGGCGGCCCGGTAGCGCGTCAGGGCCTCGGCGGTGCGGCCGGTGCGGGCGTCGAGGTCGCCGAGGTTCAGCAGGGCGGCGGCCTTCTCGCGGGGCAGGTCGCGGCGCTCGGCGACGTCGAGGACCAGCCGGTGCACCCCGTACAGGTCGGCGGCCGCGGCCTGGGTGCCGAAGTGCGCGACCATGGCACGGACCAGCTGGGACATCAGGCGCCGCGCCAGCGTGTCCAGCTCCCCGTCGGCGACCGCGAGGCGGGCCGAGGCGAGCAGCGCGGGGCGGCGCAGGCGCAGCCAGTCGGCGGCGGCGCGCGGGGTGGGGAAGCGCAGCGAGCGCGGCATGCCGAGGAGCTTCTCGCGGGCCTGCGGGCTGTCGGTCTCGGTGATGGCGCGGCAGGACTGCAGCAGCCGTACCGTCCGCTCCAGCATGCGGGCGCGGGCCAGCAGGATCTCGGCCGGGCGGTCGTGGGCCTCGGTGAGGGCGCTCAGCAGCGGGTGCAGGCAGCCCGGCACCTCGTACTGCGGCACCGGCGAGTCCACGGCCCGCAGCAGGCCGAGCGCGACGAAGTCGTCCAGGGTGGTGCGGGCGCCGCCGACCGAGCAGCCGGCCAGCGCGGAGGCGGTGTGCGGGTCGACCAGGCCGGCCGGGGCGAGGCTGAGCAGGCGCAGCATCCGGGCAGTGGGACCGGGCAGCGCGGCGTGGGCGAGCCGGAAGACGCGCGTGAGGGGGGTGCCGTCGTCGCCCTCGGCGTGCAGCTGCTTGGCGAGGTCGGCGACGGCGGCCTTCGGGCGGGCGGCGAGCCAGCCACCGGCCAGTCTCAGCGCGGTGGGGTGGGCCTGGCACGCCTCGACCAGGTCCTCGGCGGCACGCGGGTCGACGGTCACGCGGACCGAACCGGTGTACCGGGACAGCAGCTCCACGGCCGACTTGGTGTCGAGGCCGCCCAGCGTGCAGGGCCGCACGTCGGCGATCCCGGTCAGCGGGCCCTCGGCGACGGCGACGACCAGGCAGTCGGGGCTGTCCGGGAGCAGGGCGTCGACCTGTTCGGCGTCGGCCGCGTCATCGAGCAGCAGCAGCGCCCTGCGGTCCGCCAGGGCGTCGCGCAGGGCCGCCGTGAGGTCGTCGTCGTCCGCTCCGGGCGGCGCGCTCACGTCGAGGGCGGTGAGCAGCTCACGGGCGGTGCGGCCGGTGGGCACGGGCGTGCCGTCGGGCTCGCTGAGGCGGGCGCGCAGCACCCCGTCGGGGTAACGCTCCGCAACCTGCTGCACGAGTTCCCCGGCCAGTGAGGTGCGGCCCGAGCCGGGCCTGCCCGCGATGAGCAGCACGCGTGCGCGTGGCGCCTTGCGGCCGGAGAGGGTGTCGAGGCCCGCGCGCTCGATGTCGGCGCGCAGTTCCTTCAACTCCCGTGTGCGGCCCAGGAACCGGCCCTCCGCAGCAGCGTGTCCGGACAGCTGCGCGCCGTCTGTGTCCACTGCCTGATCCGTCACGGGCCACACTCCCGTCCTACCGCACTCCGGGCGCCCGCCGGGACTCCGGATCGGGCTTTCCAGAGCCTAGTTCACGCTCTGCGACGAACCGTGGGGAGCGCGGCGGACACGTCCCCCGATCGGATCAGCCGATGGTCACACGATGGAGGTATGCGGAGGTGCGGATGCGGGCGTCCCGGGATACGAAGGACGCCCGCGCAGGACGGCTCAGGCCTCGAAGGGGCGCGCCGGCCAGGGCGCCAGCGCCGGGCGCAGCGCCTCGATCCCGTCGCCGGCGCGCGCGGCCACCAGCGACAGCACGCCGACGACCAGGCAGTTGTTGTGCAGCTCGCCCGCCAGCACCCCGCGCACGAGGTCCTCGAGGGGCACCCGCGCCAGCTCCATGTCGGCCTCTTCGTCCTCGACCGCGAAGCGCTCCCCCTCGGCCTCGGACAGCCCGCGCGCGAGGAAGATCCGTACGGCCTCGTCGCAGCCACCGGGGGTGGTGTACACGTCGGTCAGGACGCGCCAGTCCTCGGCCTTGACGTGGGCCTCCTCGTACAGCTCGCGCTGGGCGGCGTGCAGCGGGTTCTCGCCGGGGACGTCCAGCAGCCCGGCCGGGATCTCCCACAGCTTGTGCCGGACGGGGTGGCGGTACTGGCGCAGGACCAGGACACGGTCCGCGTCGTCGAGGGCGAGGACGGCGACCGAGCCGGGGTGGACCTGGTAGTCGCGGGTGACGACCGTGCCGTCGGGCATGACCACGTCGTCCGTGCGGACGGAGGTCTTGTTGCCCACGAAGGGGGTCTCCGTCGCCCGGATCTCCCACTCCTCGGGAATGTCCTTGATCGTCATGCCCTGATTGTCCTTCCACACGTACGACGGCCGGGTGCGCGCCCCGTGAACAGGCGCGCCCCGGCCACCGTACAACCGGCGTGCTACTTGCCCTGCTGCCGCTCGACCGCCGCCTTGACCAGGCCGGCGAACAGCGGGTGCGGACGGGTGGGGCGGGAGCGCAGCTCGGGGTGCGCCTGCGTGGCGACCAGGTACGGGTGGACCTCGCGCGGGTACTCCACGTACTCGACGAGCTTGCCGTCCGGCGACGTGCCCGAGAAGAGGATGCCCGCCTGCTTCTCCAGCTCGGTGCGGTAGGCGTTGTTCACCTCGTAGCGGTGCCGGTGGCGCTCCTCGACGTACTCCTTGCCGTCGTACACCTCGCGCACGATGGAGCCCTCGGCAAGCTTGGCCGGGTACATGCCGAGCCGCATGGTGCCGCCCATGTCGCCCTCGCCCGCCACGATGTCGAGCTGCTCGGCCATGGTGGAGATGACCGGGTGGGCGGTGGCCGGGTCGAACTCGGTGGAGTTGGCGTCCGAGATGCCGGCCAGGTTGCGGGCCGCCTCGATCACGATGCACTGCAGGCCGAGGCAGAGGCCCAGCAGCGGGATCTTGTTCTCGCGGGCGTACTTGATCGCGCCGACCTTGCCGAGCACGCCCCGGTCGCCGAAGCCGCCGGGGATGCAGATGCCGTCCACGTCCTCCAGCTGGGCCTTGGCGCCGACCGGGGTCTTGCAGTCGTCCGAGGTGACCCACTTGATCTTCACGCGGGCCTTGTGGGCGAAGCCGCCCGCGCGCAGCGCCTCGGTGACCGACAGGTAGGCGTCCGGCAGGTCGATGTACTTGCCGACCAGGGCCAGGGTGATCTCGTGGTCCGGGTTGTGGACCCGGTCCAGCAGGTCGTCCCACGTGGTCCAGTCGACATCGCGGAAGGGCAGGTCCAGCTTGCGGACGACATAGGCGTCGAGCCCTTCCGAGTGCACCACCTTCGGGATGTCGTAGATCGAGCGGGCGTCGGGGCAGGCGACCACGGCTGCCTCGTCGACGTCGCACATCAGGGAGATCTTGCGCTTGATGGCGGTGGGGACCTCGCGGTCGCAGCGCAGCACGATGGCGTCCGGCTGGATGCCGATGTTGCGCAGCGCCGCGACCGAGTGCTGGGTGGGCTTCGTCTTCAGCTCGCCCGACGGCCCGATGTAGGGCAGCAGGGAGATGTGGACGACGAACACGTTGTCCCGGCCGACCTCGTGCCGCACCTGGCGGACGGTCTCCAGGAAGGGCAGCGACTCGATGTCGCCGACCGTGCCGCCCACCTCCGTGATCACGACGTCGACCTCGTCCGTCGCCATGCGGCGGATGCGGTGCTTGATCTCGTTGGTGATGTGCGGGATGACCTGCACCGTGTCGCCCAGGTACTCGCCGCGCCGCTCCTTGGCGATGACCGTCGAGTAGACCTGCCCTGTAGTGACATTGGCCGTGCCGTCCAAGTCACGGTCGAGGAAGCGCTCGTAGTGTCCGATGTCGAGGTCGGTCTCGGCACCGTCGTTCGTGACGAACACCTCACCGTGCTGGAAGGGGTTCATCGTGCCCGGATCGACGTTCAGGTACGGGTCGAGCTTCTGCATGACGACGCGCAGGCCGCGGGCCTTGAGCAGCATGCCGAGGCTGGAGGCCGTCAGGCCCTTGCCGAGAGAGGAGGCGACACCCCCCGTGACGAAGATGTGCTTGGTCGTCGAGGATTTGGGCGGCATGGCCAAGAGGGGGCTCCCGTGGTCGCGGTTCGGTTTGCGGTTCGGGGGTTTCTCGCCCACCGGTCCACGGGCTACCAGGGTATCAGCGCCGGGCACCGAAGGCGTCCGGCCACGCTGCGCACACGGACCGACACGTACGCGCGACATTCAACGCTTTCGCACCCGTGGCTCACCCTTTCGGCGTAGCCCCGTTCCCCAGAGCGGCACACAGAGCATCTACGTGCGTCGTATCCTGCTCGGACATCGCTGCCGAGCCCGGCCGGCAAAACGGCACCACCCCCGCCCGTGAGCCCCGGAACAACGAGAGCTCGTCAGTTCGTTGAGCAATAATTGTGGTTTTGCCCCACAGCGGGGCAACTGCTTTGCTTCGTCGCTCAACAACGCACTACAACGACCCCTTGACCGCATCAGCGACAGCCCCACCACGGGGCGACGTGGCCGTTCGACTGGAGTTGCACGTGGCCGGGCGCATCGAAGACTACGCACTCATCGGAGACATGCAGACCGCCGCCCTGGTCTGCCGGGACGGCACGGTCGACTGGCTGTGCCTGCCCCGCTTCGACTCGCACGCCATCTTCGCCGGTCTGCTGGGCACCGAGGACCACGGCTTCTGGCGGATCGGCCCCGCGCACGCGCCGGACGAGGAGCCGCCCCGGGCCGCCCGGCGCAGCTACCGCGGCGACTCGCTCGTCCTGGAGTCGGAGTGGGACACCGGTCGCGGAACGGTCCGCGTGACCGATTTCATGCCCCCGCGTGACGGCGCCCCGCAGCTGATCCGCATCGTGGAGGGCGTCTCGGGCCGCGTGAAGATGCGCTCGGCCCTGCGGATGCGGTTCTCCTACGGGCGCGTGGTGCCGTGGGTGCACAAGCACGAGGGGCGCACGGTCGCCGTGGCGGGCCCGGACTCGGTGTGGTTCGACACACCCACCGAGACCTACGGCAAGTCGCTCACCACGTACTCGGACTTCACGGTCGCGCCGGGTGACCGGATCGCGCTCACCATCTCGTGGCAGCCCTCGCACAAGGAGCCGCCGCCGCTGCCGGAGCCGGAGCAGTCCCTGGAGGCGACGGAGGACTTCTGGCGCGAGTGGGTCGAGCACTGCACGTACCACGGCCCCTACCGGGAGGCCGTGGTCCGCTCCCTGATCACGCTCAAGGCGCTGACGTACGCGCCGACCGGCGGCATCGTCGCCGCGCCCACCACCTCCCTGCCGGAGGACATCGGCGGCGTGCGCAACTGGGACTACCGCTACACCTGGCTGCGGGACGCGGCGATCACCCTGTCGTCGCTGCTGCGCACCGGCTACCGCGAGGAGGCCCGCGCCTGGCGCGAGTGGCTGCTGCGCGCGGTGGCGGGCGACCCGGAGAACCTGCAGATCATGTACGGCATCGCCGGCGAGCGCGAACTCGGGGAGGCGGAGCTGGACTGGCTGCCCGGCTACGAGAACTCCGCGCCGGTCCGGGTCGGCAACGGCGCCGCGCACCAGCTCCAGCTCGACGTGTACGGCGAGGTCACCGAAGCTCTGCACCTGGCCCACATGACGGGCCTGGCCCGCAACGACTACGCCTCGCTGCTCCAGCTGAAGCTGATCCGCTACCTGGAGAAGCACTGGCAGGAGCCGGACGAGGGCATCTGGGAGGTGCGCGGTCCGCGCCGCCACTTCGTGCACTCCAAGGTGATGGCCTGGGTCGCCGTCGACCGCACCATCAAGCTGATCGAGTCCGGGGACGCCGACGGCCCGCTGGAGGAGTGGAAGCAGCTGCGCGACGACATGCACCGGGACGTGTGCGAGAAGGGCTACGACAAGGAACGCAACACGTTCACGCAGTCGTACGGCTCGAAGGAACTCGACGCGTCGCTGCTGCTGATCCCGCAGATGGGCTTCCTGCCGCCGGACGACAAGCGCGTCATCGGCACCATCGAGGCGATCCAGCGGGAGCTGTCCACGCCGGACGGCTTCATCCTGCGCTACCCGACCGAGGGCGACCACGCGGGCGTCGACGGACTGCCCGGCGACGAGGGCGCCTTCCTGGCCTGCTCGTTCTGGATGGCCGACGACCTGGCGATGATCGGCCGCGTGGACGAGGCGCGCAAGCTGTTCGAGAAGCTGCTGTCGCTGCGCAACGACCTCGGTCTGCTGGCGGAGGAGTGGGACCCGCGCCTCAAGCGCCAGGTCGGCAACTTCCCGCAGGCCTTCAGCCACGTGCCGCTGATCGACACGGCGCTGCGGCTGACGGCGTCCGGGGCGTACGGGGGCTGAGCGGGCGTCCGCCGGGGGCCCGCCCGGCACGGGTCCCCGGTTGCGCCGGGGCCCGTGCCGCCGGCCGCGGCCCTCACCTCCCTGGCCGCTCGCCCGCCGCGAGATGCCGCCGGGGCCCGCGCGCGGGTAGCGTCCGGCCCATGGACAGCGGCAGGGACAGGGGATTCGACACCCACGGCGCAGGGATCACCGTGCGGCGGGCACTGGAGCTGCCCGGACTGCGCAGCGGGCTGCCCGAGATCCTCGCGGGCGGCGACCGGCTGGGCAGGACCGTGCGCTGGGTGCACGCGGGCGAGGTGCCCAACATCGCGTCGCTGCTGAAGGGCGGCGAACTGCTGCTGACCACGGGCTACGGGCTCGGCGCCCGCCCGGCCGAACAGCGCGCGTTCGTGCGCACGCTGGCCGAGCGCGGCATCGCCGCCCTCGTGGTGGAGCTGGGCCCGCGTTTCGCGCGGCTGCCCGCCGCGCTCGTCGACACGGCACGGGCGACCGGGCTGCCGCTCGTCCAACTGCACCGCGAGGTGCCGTTCGTGACGGTCACGGAGGAGATCCACACCGAGATCGTCAACGGGCACTACGCGCTGCTGCAGCGCGCCGAGGAGGTGCACCGCCGCTGCACACAGGCCCTGCTGGGCGGCGGCGGAGTGCCGCAGGTGCTCGGCATTCTGGCCGACTTCGGCGGCAACCCGGTCTTCCTGGAGACGGCGGACGGTCAGCTCCTGTACGCCGCCGGGGCCGGGCCCGAGGGCGCGGAGCCGTTGCAGGTGTGGGAGGGCCTGCGCGGCCAGCACAAGGACGTGCCGCCGCCCGCGGGTTCGGTGCTGGTGGACGTGCCCGGCGGCGGGCCGGGCGCGGGTTCGGTGCGGGCGCGCCTGGCGCTGCTGCCGGTGCGGTCGCCGCTCGCGCCGGTGCACCGGATGGCGGCGGAGCGGGCGGCGGGCATCCTCGCCGTGGTGCTGATGCAGGCCCGCCAGGAGGAGGAGCTGGCGGCGCGCGGGCGCGGCGACTTCCTGACCGACCTCGCGGAGGGCCGTATCCCGGCCGAGGAGGCTCCGGCGCAGGCACGGGTGCTCGGGTTCAAGCCGGGCGACGGCCCGCTGCTGCCGGTGGTGATGCGGCTCGGCGACGCGCTGCACCCGGGCGGGCGCTGGGCGGTGCTGGCCCGCGCGGTGGCGGAGGAGCTGGCCTCGGTGGGCGTGCCCGTGCTGCTGGGCGTGCGGCCGGTGGAGGGGCGGGTGCCGCTGCTGCTGGGCCTGCGCTCGGAGTCGGACCGGCCGGCGCTCGCGGACCGGGTCGCGGCGGCACTCCGGGCGGGTGTGGAGCGAGCCGGGATGCAGCGGCCGGGGGCGCAGCCGCCCGTCGTGGTCGTCGGGGTGGCCGGCGGCTGGGCGGCGGCGTCGGCGGGGCTGCGGCACGCGGCGGAGACGGCGACCGCGGCGCAGGGGCTGCCGGACCGGCCCTGGTACGACGCCCGGCGCCTGGACATCGACCTGCTGCTGTGGCGGCTGCGCGACCATCCCGACCTGGCGGCCTTCGTGGACCGGGCGATCGGCCCGCTCCACGACCACGACCACCGCTCGAAACCGCCGCTGCTGCCCACCCTGGAGACGTACCTCGCGCATGCGGGCCGCAAGGCGGAGACGGCACGCGAGCTGCACCTGAACCGCCAGACGCTCTACAACCGCCTGGCCCGCATCGGCGAGCTGCTGGGCACCGACCTGGAGGACCCGCAGACGGTCCTGGCCCTCAGCCTCGCCCTGCGGGCACGGCGGCACGTGGCACAGCGGGGCTGAGGGCGGGAGGACCGCGGGTGCGGCTCGGGGACCCGGAGTTCGCGGGCGGGCGCTCACGACTGGCGCCGCAGGGGCGAGGGCCGCGGGTGCGGACCTGGCGGCCTGAAGGTCCGCAGGCGGGGACGACGGCCGACACCGCAGGGACGGGGGCGCGGATGCGGCTCGGGAGCCCAGAGTCCGCGGGCGGGCTCACGGACCGCACCGCAGAGGCGAGGACCGGGGATGCGGACCGGGCGGCCAGACGTCCGCAGGCGGGGACGACGATCAGCGCCGCAGGGGCCGCGGATGCGGCTCGGGGGCCCAGGGTCCGCGGGCGGAGACGACGGTCGGCGCCGCGAAGGCGATCGGCGCCGCGAAGGGCGGCCGTCGGCGCCCGGCGATCAGCGGGGCGTCCGTCCACCCGGAGACGACCTGCCGCGACCTGCCAAGGCAACGGGGTCGCTCACACCAGCGGCCTGGGCTGCGTCAGTTCGTCGTACACGCTCAGCACCTGGGCGACCGTCTCGTCCTCGGTCGGCCACGTGGCCGCCTGCCGGGCACCCCGGCCGCTGAGCAGCCTCCGGCGCCCGGGGTCGTCCAGCAGCCGGACGACGGCCCGCGCCAGCTCCTCCGACTTGCCGGCCGGGACGAGTTCGGCGGCGTCGCCGACGAGTTCGCGGATGCCGGCGGTGTCGGCGGCGACGAGCGGCACGCGCGCGTGGAGGGCTTCCTGCGCGAGCACGGACCGGCACTCCCGGCTGCCGGGCAGCAGCGCGAGGTCGGCGGCGGCGAGCAGGGCGGTAAGGTCGTCGCGCCGCCCGAGGAGCCGCACCGGCAGCTTCTCGCGCTCGATGCGGCACTGGAACGCGCCGCGCAGCGGCCCCTCCCCCGCGATCGCGACGAGTGGCGCCGGGTCGAGCCGGCGCCACGCGCGGGAGGCGTCCAGCAGGGCGTCGTACCCCCGGTACGCGTCGAGGGCACCGGCGGCCATCAGCAAGGGACGGTCCATGGCGCCCACTTCGGCCCGGACCTTGGCGCGTCGTCCCTCGGAGCCGTCGGGGTCATCGGTCCTGCGGGGCCGGGGCAGGGCGACGGCGGCCAGCCGCGCGTCACGGGCGCCCGTCCGGCGTGCCAGGTCGACGAGGTACGAGGTGGTGCCGAGCACGACGGTGGCGGCCCTGGCGACGCGCCGCTCCAGCAGGCGCAGCAGGTGGGCGCGGGCTCCCTCGGCGCGGGGGCGGTTGTGCCAGGTGACGACGAACGGGACGGGCCGTCCGCTGAGCGCGAGCGCCGTGCGGAACGAGGCGTGCAGCCCGTGCGCGTGCACCAGGTCGGCGTTCGCGCAGGCGGCCCGCAGCGCGGTCACGGACGCCGGGTCGCTGCTGCGGGGCACGTGCACGTGGTCGGCGCCGACGCCGGCGAAGTCGTAGGTGCGAGCGGCCTCAAGGGGGGCGCACACGGTGACTTTCACGCCCCGTGCGACGAGGCCCGCGGCCAGGGAACGCACGTGGGCGCTGCAGCCGGCGTTGCCTCCGCCCAGCACCTGCACGGTGCGCAGCGGCGACTGGCCGTGCGGCGAGGGGCTGCTCACGGGGGTCACGTGGCCGGGGCTCCTGGTTCGGCGTCGGGCGGTCACGAAGAACGTACAGAAGGATCGCGTACCGGGGGTGCAGGGCGCGATGCGTCCGTGTACACCGCCAAGGATGCCAGCACGTACGCGTGTTCCGGGCACGCCGGGGGCGCGAGGCCCTCCGCCCCGTCCCCCCGGCTCACCCGCACGAGTGACTCAAGCGCACCTGCGCCCGAGCCCACGCCGGCGGCGCCGAGCACCGCGCCCGACGCCCCGGTGAGTCACCCGTACGCGCTCCATCCGCAGACCGCTGGGAAGCCACAAGGCCAGGGCCGCTAGACCTCGGCCCGGGCCGTCTCCAGGAGTTCCTCCGCGTGGGCGCGGGCCGTCTCCGAGTTCTCCTGGCCGGCCAGCATCCTGGACAGTTCCCGGATGCGTTCCTCCCCTTCGAGGACCTTCACGCCGGACCGGGTCACCGAGCCGTCGCTGGTCTTCTCCACCAGCAGCTGCCGGTCGGCGAAGGCCGCCACCTGCGGCAGGTGGGTCACCACGACGACCTGCGCGGTCTTCGCCAGCCGTGCGAGCCGCCGCCCGATCTCCACGGCCGCCTTGCCGCCGACCCCCGCGTCGACCTCGTCGAAGAGATACGTCGGCACCGGATCGGTCCCCGCGAACACCACCTCGACCGCGAGCATCACGCGCGACAGCTCACCGCCCGAGGCGCCCTTGGCGATGGGCCGCGGCGGAGCCCCCGGGTGCGGCGCGAGCAGCAGCTCGACCTCGTCGGCGCCCGCCGGCCCGTACGCGACCGGGCGCCCGCCGACCACGACGCCCTCGGGGTCCTCGGTCTGCCGGATGTCGAAGGACACGCGCGCGTGCGGCATGGCGAGCGAGGCCAGCTCGGCGGTCACGGCGGCGGCGAACCGCTCGGCGGCGTCCGTCCGCGCGTCCGTCAGCGCCTGCGCGAGGCCGCCCAGTTCGGCACGGAGCGCGTCCCGTTCGGCGGTCAGCTCCCCGATCCGCTCGTCGTCGCCGTCCAGCTCGGTCAGCCGCTGGGCGCCGCGCTCGGCCCACTCCAGCACGGCCGCGACGTCCTCGCCGTACTTCCGGGTCAGCCCGGTCAGCGCGGCCCGCCGCTCCTCCACGGCCGCCAGCCGCAGCGGATCGGCGTCCAGGTCGTCGGCGTACCCGGCCAGCTCCCCCGCGACGTCCCGCAGCAGGATCCCGACCTCGCTGATCCGGTCGGCGAGCGCGGCCAGCGCCGGGTCGTGCGACCGTACGGCGTCCAGGGCCCGCTGCGCGCCCGCGACGAGCGTGCCGGCGTCGACACCCTCGGGGTCCTCCGGGTTGCCCGCGAGCGCGGCGTGCGCGGCGGTCGCCGCCGACGCCAGCGCCTCCGCGTGCCCGAGCCGCTCGGCCTCCTCCGCCAGTTCCACGTCCTCACCGGCGCGCGGCTCGACGGCCGCGATCTCCTCCAGCCCGTAGCGCAGCATGTCGGCCTCCTGGGCCCGCTCACGCGCACGCGTGGTGATCTCCTCCAGCTCGGCGGAGACGGCCCGCAGCCGCTTGTAGGCCTCGGTGTACTTGGCGAGCGGCACGGCGACCGCGTCCCCGGCGTACCGGTCGAGCGCCTGCCGCTGCCGGGACAGCTTCAGCAGCCCTTGCTGGTCGGTCTGCCCGTGCACGGCCACCAGCTCGTCCGCGAGCTCGGCCAGCACCCCCACGGGCACACTGCGTCCGCCGAGGTGCGCCCGGGACCGCCCTTCCGCGGAGACGGTACGGCTGACCAGCAGCGCCCCGTCGTCCAGCTCGGCGCCGGCCTCCTCGGCGCGCAGGGCGACGGCGGCGTCCGGGGGCACGGTGATGCGCCCCTCCACGACCGCCTTCCCGGCGCCGATCCGCACCAGCGCCGGGTCCGCGCGCCCACCGAGCAGCAGTCCGAGGCTGGTGACCACCATGGTCTTGCCGGCACCCGTCTCGCCGGTGACGGCGGTGAAGCCGGGCGACAGCTCGACGACAGCGTCGTCGATGACTCCGAGCGACCGTATCCGCATCTCCTCAAGCACGCACCCGACCATACGAGGTCCGGGAGGGCGATGGCGACGGGCCCCGCCCTCGGGGGTCACCCGACGGAGTGGCGACGCCGGAAAGGGGCGCGGGCGACTGCGCGACGAGCCATGGCGCAGCCGCACCCACCCACGGTCCGCGAACGGGCCCTCGCAGGCCCCTAGTGCGGCGCCCCCCGCCACCCGGAGACCGGCAGCGCGAACTTCGCCACCAGCCGGTCCGTGAACGACGCGTGATGCAGCCGGGCCAGCCGCACCGGCACGGTCCCCCGCCGCACCTCCACCCGCGCCCCCGGCGGCAGCTCCACGGTCCGCCGCCCGTCGCACCACAGCACCCCCGGCGGGACGTGCGGCAGCACCTCCACGGCCAGCACCGAGTCCGGCGACGTCACCAGCGGCTTGGCGAACAGCGCGTGCGCCGAGATCGGCACCATCAGCAGCGCCTCCACCTCGGGCCACACCACCGGGCCGCCCGCGGAGAACGCGTACGCCGTCGACCCGGTCGGTGTCGCACACACGATCCCGTCGCAGCCGAAGCCGGTCACCGGCCGCCCGTCGATCTCCAGCACCACTTCCAGCATCCGCTCGGCGGACACCTTCTGCACGGCCGCCTCGTTCAGCGCCCAGTCGGTGTGCACGATGTCGCCGTTGCGGTGCACGACGACGTCGACGGTCATGCGCTCCTCGACCTCGTACTCCTTGCTCACCACCCGGTCGACGACCTTGTCCAGGTCGTCCCGCTCGGCCTCGGCGAGGAACCCGACCCGCCCGAGGTTGACGCCGAGCATGGGCACCCCGGAGGCGCGGGCGAACTCGGCGCCGCGCAGCAGCGTGCCGTCCCCGCCCAGCACGATGAGCAGCTCGCAGTCGTCCAGGCACTGCGCGGTGGCGTCCTTGACGGTCTCCACCTCGTCCGGCAGCGGCAGGTCGACCGCCTCGGCCTCCAGCACCCGCACGCCGAGCCCGGAGCGCAGCAGCCCTTTGACCACCAGTTCGGCGCTGCGGATCGCCGCGGGCCGCCCGGTGTGGGCCAGCAGGAAAACAGTACGTGCCCGGTTCTGTGTCAACGCGGCCCCTCCGCCACTGCGCGGTCAACGTCGGCCGGGTCCAGTTCCGGAGCCCCGGCCCGCAGCCACAGGAAGTATTCGACATTGCCCGAGGGGCCGGGCAGCGGACTGGCGGTGACCCCGCACACCCCGAGTCCCTGTTCCCGGGCGCGCGCGGCGACCCCGCGCACGGCCTCGGCGCGCAGCTCCGGGCTGCGCACGACACCACCGCTGCCGAGCCGCTCCTTGCCCACCTCGAACTGCGGCTTGACCATCATCACCAGGTCCGCGCCCGGCGCCGCGCACCGCACGAGGGCGGGCAGCACCAGCCCGAGCGGGATGAAGGACAGGTCCCCCACGACGAGGTCCACCGGCTCCCCGTCGATCGCCTCCAGGGTCAACTCGCGTACGTTGGTACGGTCCTTGACGGTGACGCGTTCATCGCTCCGCAGGGACCAGGCGAGCTGCCCGTATCCGACGTCGACGGCGACGACGTGCCGGGCGCCCGCCCGCAGGAGTACGTCGGTGAAGCCGCCGGTGGAGGCGCCGGCGTCCAGGGCCCGGCGGCCCTCGACGACCAGGCCCCGCGGCACGAAGGCGGCGAGCGCCCCGGCGAGCTTGTGGCCGCCGCGGGAGACGTAGTCGGGGTCGCTGTCGTCCTTGGCCACGACGATCGCGGCGGCGGTCTCCACCTGGGTGGCGGGCTTGGTCGCGACGGTCTTGCCGACGGTGACGCGCCCGGCCGCGATCAGCTGCCCGGCGTGCTCCCGCGAGCGCGCCAGCTTCCGGCGGACCAGCTCCGCGTCCAGACGGCGGCGTGCGACTCCTGCCACGTTCGGTTCAGCTCCCCTGTCGGTGGTACGTCGATGGGGGGACCGGAGGTCCCGGGCGGGCGTCGAGCGCGGTGAGCGCGTCGCGCAGCCCCCGGTGTACATCCTCGTACACCTCGGTGTGACCGTCGGTGGCGAGGTGGTCGGCGTCGGCCAGCCGCTCCAGCAGGGCGTCCACATCGGCGTTGCCGGTGGGGGTGCGGGGGACGTGCAGCGGGGCGGTGGCGGCCGGGTCGTGGCCGGCCGGGTCCGGTGCCGTCACGTCGGCCGGTTCCTGGGGCGTCTGCTGCTCCGGGACTGCGTCGTTCATGCCCCGACGCTACCGCGTGGCCCTGGGGTACCGTCGGCCGTGATGGCGACGATCGAGGAGTGCCGCGCGGCACTGGAGAAGCTTTCGGACAGCATGAGCGGCGCCGAGGGCGACGTGCGCGAGGCCGCCGCCCTGGACCGCACCGTGAGCTGCCGGATCACCGACCTGGACGTCACGTTCGTCGGGCGTCTCGGCGGCGGCCGGATCGAGGTGGACGACACGGTCGAGGGCCCGCCTCCCACCAGGGCGCAGATCCGCCTCGCCCTGACCGGCGACGACCTCGTGGCGCTGGTCGACGGCGACCTGCACTTCGCCAAGGCGTGGGGCTCGGGCCGGGTGAAGCTGGAGGCCGGCCTGTTCGACCTGTTCCGGCTCAGGAAGCTCCTGTAGCCGCGAGGCGTGCCTTGCGCGCGGCGGGCACCACCAGCGGCGTGCCCGTCTCCGGGTCGTCGATGACCTGGCAGCGCAGCCCGAACACCTCCTCGACCAGCTCGGCGGTGACGATGTCGTTCGGCGCGCCCTGGGCGACGACCTGCCCGCCGCGCAGCGCGACGAGGTGGGTGGCGTACCGGGCGGCGTGGTTGAGGTCGTGCAGCACGGCGACGAGGGTGCGGCCCTGCTCCTCGTGCAGCTCGGCGCACAGGTCGAGGACGTCGATCTGGTGCTGGATGTCCAGGTACGTCGTCGGCTCGTCGAGCAGCAGCAGCGGCGTCTGCTGGGCGAGCGCCATGGCGATCCACACGCGCTGGCGCTGGCCGCCGGACAGCTCGTCGACGTAGCGGTCGGCGAGTTCGGCGACGCCGGTCTGCGCCATCGACTCCCGTACGACGCGTTCGTCCTCGGTGGACCACTGCCGCAGGATGCCCTGGTGCGGGTAGCGGCCGCGGCCCACGAGGTCGGCGACGGTGATGCCGTCGGGGGCGATGGAGGACTGGGGCAGCAGCCCGAGGGTCCGCGCGACCTTCTTCGCCGGCATCGACTGGATGACCTGCCCGTCGAGCAGCACCCGGCCCTCGCTGGGCCTGAGCATCCGCGACAGCGCGCGCAGCAGGGTGGACTTGCCGCAGGCATTGGGGCCGACGATCACCGTGAAGGAGTGGTCGGGTATCTCCACCGACAGCTGCTCGGCGATGACGCGCTGGTCGTAGGCGAGGGTGACGTTCTCGGCGGACAGGCGGTTCACGGTGCTCCTTGGGTTGTTCGGCCCGCTGCTGGTGTGGCTGCCGGTGCTGCCGGCGCTCATATCCGGCCCGCCTTGCGTTCGGTGACCAGCAGCCAGAGCAGGTAGACACCGCCGAGGACGCCGGTGACCACGCCCACCGGCAGCTGGTCGGCGCCGAAGGCCCGCTGCGAGGCCCAGTCCGCGGTGACGAGGAGGGCGGCGCCCATGCACATCGCGGGCAGCAGGTTCGGTCCGGGCGAGCAGGTCAGGCGCCGGGCCAGCTGGGGCGCGGTGAGCGCGACGAAGCCGACCGGGCCCGCGGCGGCGGTGGCGGACGCGGTGAGCAGGACGGCGGCGACCATCAGCAGCGCCCGCACCCGCTCGACGCGCACCCCGAGGGCGTACGCGACGTCGTCGCCCATCTCCATCATCCGCAGGCCGCGCGCGTTGGCGAGGACGAGCGGCACGAGGACGGCGCACAGCGCGAGCAGCGGCCAGAACTGCTCCCAGCCGCGGCCGTTGAGGGAACCGGTCATCCACACGACGGCCCGGGCCGCGTCGACCAGGTCGGCCTTGGTGAGCAGATAGCCGTTGACCGCGGTGGCGATCGCGCTGACACCGATACCGACCAGGACCAGCCGGTAACCGTGCACGCCCTGCTTCCAGGCCAGCAGATAGATGGCGAGACCGGTCGCCAGCCCGCCCACGAGCGCGCCGAGCGTGACCTGGGCGGCGCTGCCGGAGAACAGCACGATCATCACGAGCGCGCCGGCCGTCGCGCCCTGGCCGAGGCCGAGGACGTCCGGACTGCCCAGCGGGTTGCGGGAGACGGACTGGAACAGCGCGCCGCCGAGCCCCAGCGAGGCCCCGACCAGCAGGCCCACCAGGACCCGCGGCAGCCGCAGTTCGTTGACGATGAACTCCTGGCCCGCGTTGCCCTGCCCGGCGAGCGTCTTGAGCACGTCGGCCACGCCGATGGGGAAGTCGCCGGTGCCGATCAGCACGACGCTCGCGGCGAACGCGGCCACCAGCAGCAGGACGACGACGGTCAGGGCGCGCACGTCGAGCCGGACCGACAGGCCGCCCGGGGTGCGCACCGCACGGTTGGTCTTCACAGCTGCGCCGTCCTCCGCCGTCGTACCAGAAGAATGAAGACCGGTCCGCCGAGGATCGCGGTCACGATGCCGACCTGGAGCTCCGAGGGCCGGGCGACGATCCGGCCGAGCACGTCCGCGCCGAGCAGCAGCACGGGCGCCAGGAGCGTGGCGTGCGGCAGGATCCAGCGCAGGTCGGGTCCGGTGAAGGAGCGCACGACGTGCGGCACCATCAGCCCGACGAACACGATCGGCCCGCACGCGGCGGTCGCCGCCCCGCACAGCACGGTCGCGGCCAGCATGGACAGCGCCCGGGTGCGGTTCAGGTTGGCGCCGAGGGCCTTGGCGGTGTCGTCGCCCATGGCCATGGCGTTGAGCGGGCGGGCCAGGCAGAGCGCCAGGACCGTACCGACCGCGAGGAACGGCAGCACCTGGCTGACGGTCGCGTCGGTCGCGGACGACAGCGAACCCACCGTCCAGAAGCGCATCTTGCCGAGCGCCGCACTGTCCATGATCATCACGGCTTGGAGGTATCCGTACAGCGCGGCGCTGATCGCCGTGCCGGCGAGCGCGAGCCGCACGGGGGTGGCGCCGCGGCTGCCGCCCAGGAACCACACCAGCGCGCCCACGGCCGCGGCACCGAAGAAGGCGAACCACACGTAGCCGCTCAGGCTCGTGACGCCGAAGTACGTGATGGCGGTGACCACGGCGGCCGAGGCGCCGGCGTTGATGCCGAGCAGTCCGGGGTCGGCCAGCGGATTGCGGGTGAGCGCCTGGAGCACGGCACCGGCGAGGCCGAGCGCGGCGCCGGCGAGCAGGCCGAGGACCGTGCGCGCCAGCCGCTCGTCGACGACGACGTCGCCGTACGTGCCGGAACTCTCGAACAGGCCGTGCCAGACCTGTTCCAGGGTCAGCTCTTTCGCGCCGACCGCGAGGCTCGCCACCGCGACGAGCATCAGGATCAGGACGGAGACGAGCAACCCGAAGGAACGTATCGCCCGGCGGGTGGGGGGCGCGGGGGCGGTCTCCGCGCGCTGTTCGGGAGGACTGTCGACCAACACGCAGTTAGGTTAGCCTACCCTCGCAATCCGCCGATCCCGAGGCGCCGACACCTCTTAGCCACGCCCGAGACACGTCACCGCCCAGTGACCGTGCCGGGGCGCCGTCACCACCCAGTCACCATCCCGAGCCACCGTCACCTCGGGCCCCCGGCACCACCGCCCAGCTCAGTGCCCCCTGCCCCGAAGGGCCGGACGCCCTGTCACATCCCCAGTCGCGCCAGCGCCTTCCCCGCGTCCAGCCCGCACACCCCGTCCCCGGCCACCGTCCAGGCCGCCGCGCACAGCGCCCGCAGCCCGTCCGGCGCGCTGCCGTCACCGTCCAGTTCCAGCCGCTCGCCGTCGGCCCGCGCCGTCCAGCCACCGCACCGGAACCCGCCGTCGACGGCCGCCACCTCCGGCTGCCCCGTGAGCAGACCGCGCAGATCAACGTCGACGTACGTCGGCCGGTGCTGCGGCGGCGCGGCCAGCAACTGCGCGCCGTCCGTCACGCCCGTCATCACGAGCAGCGAGTCGACACCTCCGTTGAACGCGCCCTCGATGTCGGTGTCCAGCCGGTCCCCGACCACCAGCGGCCGCCGCGACCCCGTGCGCAGGATGCTCTCCCGGTGCATCGGAGGCAGCGGCTTGCCCGCGACCTGCGGCTCGGCCCCGGTGGCGATCCGGACGACCTCCACCGCCGCGCCGTTGCCCGGCGCGATGCCCCGCGCGCTCGGAATCGTCAGGTCCGTGTTGGACGCGAACCAGGGCACCCCGCGCGCGATGGCGTAACAGGCCTCGGCGAACCGCCCCCAGGGCAGCTCCGGGCCGCCGAACCCCTGCACCACGGCCGCCGGATCGTCGTCCGCGGACTCCACGGGCTCCAGACCGCGTTCCCGCAGCGCCACCCGCAGCCCTTCACCGCCGACCACCAGCACCCGCGCCCCCGCGGGCACCTGCTCCGCGATCAGCCGGGCGACCGCCTGCGCCGACGTGATGACATCGGCGGCCACCGCCGGTATCCCCAGCTCGGTCAGATGCGCGGCCACCGCGTCCGGCGTCCGCAGCGCGTTGTTCGTGACGTACGCCAGGCGCATCCCGCCGGCCCGCGCCGTCCCGAGCGACCCGACCGCGTGCTCGATCGCGCCGCCCCCCGCGTACACCACCCCGTCCAGGTCGAGCAGCGCCGTGTCGTACGCCTCGCTCAGGGCCTGCCCACTGGCATCGGGCCTCGTCCTGACGCTCTGGCTCATTCCCCATCGCTCCTCGTTCGCTCGCCTTTCCCCCGATCATCCCGCATGCCACTGACACACGTACGATGCCGGGATGAACCCAGCAGGTCACTCGGAAGCAACGACGCGCCGGGGCCTGGAACTCACCCCGTTCCGAGGCCTGCGCTACGACCCCGACCGGGTCGGCAGTCTCGCCGCCGTGACATCCCCGCCCTACGACGTCGTCGTCCGCCCCGACGGCCTGCACCACCTCCAGTGCGCCGACCCGCACAACATCGTCCGGCTGATCCTCCCGCAGGCCGCCACGTCCGGCGCCCGCAACGAACAGGCCGCCGACACCCTGCGCCGCTGGCGCTCCGAGGGCATCCTGACCACGGACCCCGAGCCGGGCCTGTACGTCTACGAGCAGAGCGACGGCGACGGCCTGGTCCAGCGCGGCGTCATCGGCACGCTGCGCGTGACCGACCCGGCGGACCAGGTGGTCCTGCCGCACGAGGACGTCATGCCGCACATCGTCGCCGACCGCGCCGACCTGATGCGGGCCACCTCCGCCAACCTGGAGCCGCTGCTCCTGACGTACCGCGGCGACGGCCCCGCCTCCGCCACCGCCCAGCTGATCGAGCGGACCGCCGACCGGCCCCCGCTGCTCGCCACCACCACCGAGGACGGCCACCACCACCGCCTCTGGTCGGTCACCGACCCCGCCGACGTGGCCAAGGTCCAGGCCGACCTCGCCCAGCACCAGGCGCTCATCGCCGACGGCCACCACCGCTGGGCCACCTACCGCCGGCTGCGCGCCGAGCACCCCTCCCCCGGCCCCTGGGACCACGGCCTGGTCCTGCTGGTCGACACGGCCCGCTACCCGCTGCGCGTCCGCGCCATCCACCGCCTCCTGCACGGCCTGCCGGTCGCGGACGCGCTGGCCGCCCTCGACGGCCTGTTCCGGGTACGCCGCCTGGACGTGCCGCTGCCCGACGCCATGGCCGCCCTCGCCGACGCGGCCGGGACCGGCAACGCGTTCCTGCTGGCGGGCGACGGCGCCTTCCACCTCGTGGACCGGCCCGACCCGGAGCTGCTGGCCCGCACCATCCCCATGGACCGGCCGATGGCGTGGCGCACCCTCGACGCGACGGTCCTGCACGCCACGCTCCTCGCCCACGTCTGGCGCATCCCCGAGGACTCCCCGGCACACATCGCCTACATCCACGACACGGCCGCCACGGTCCGCAAGGCAGAACGCGACGGCGGTACGGCCGTCCTGATGCACCCGGTCCACGAGGACGTGGTCCGCGACCTGGCCCGCCAGGGCGTGACGATGCCCCGCAAGTCAACGTCGTTCGGCCCGAAACCGGCCTCGGGCCTGGTACTGCGGGCGCTGGACGCCTGACGCCAGGCGCAACACACGAAGGGGCGGGACCCTCCCGGATCCCGCCCCCCCATGTCACTGATCGCGGACGTCAGTCCTCGTCACGCCTCTCGACAACGGCCCCCGCGTCCTCGACCTGACCCTGACCCTGGTCCTGATCCGGTTCCTGGGCGTGCACCTGGTCCTCGACCTCGCTCTCGTCGAGTGCGTCCACGAACTCCACCCCGTCCAGCGCCGCGAGCCGGTCCGAGGCGTCCGTGCTGCCGTCCCGGTCGGACTCCACGGCCTTCGCGAACCACTCCCGCGCCTCACCGCTGCGCCCGGCCGCGAGCAGCGCGTCGGCGTACGCGTAGCGCAGCCGCGCGGTCCACGGCTGGACGGAGCTGGAGGCCAGCTCGGGGCTCTGCAAGGTCACGATGGCCGCGTCGAGCTGCCCCATGTCACGCCGCGCTCCGGCCGCGACGAGCCGCATCTCGACCTGCCCGGCCTTGTCCAGCTTGTGCACCTCGGGAGCCCCGGCCATGTCCAGCGCCTTCTCGGGCCGCCCGAGCCCGCGCTCGCAGTCGGCCATGACCGGCCACAGCTCCACGCTGCCCGTCATCCGCCGCGCGGCCCGGAACTCGGCGAGCGCCTCCCCGTACTTCTGGTTGGCGTACGCCGCGAACCCGGCCGCCTCCCGTACGGCAGCGACCCGCGAGGCCAGCCGCAGGGCGATCCTGGAGTAGCCGTAGGCGCCCTCGGGGTCCTCGTCGATCAGCCGCGCGACCATCACCAGGTTCTTGGCGACGTCCTCGGCGAGCGTCTTCGGCAGGCTCTGCAGCTCCTGCCGCACGTCCTTGTCGATCTCGTCGCCGGTCACGTCCTCGGGGATGGGCAGCCGCTTGATCGGCTCCCGGTCCCGGTCCCGCTCGTCACGGAACCGGCCGCCACCGCCGCCACGCCGGTCGTCCCGACGGTCGTCCCGCCTGTCGTCCCGTCCACGGAACCCACCGGGCCGCCCGCCCCGGTCGTCCCGACGCGGCCCACGGCCACCACGGTCGTCCCGTCCCCCGCGGAACCCACCGCGCTCACCCTCGTCCCGACGGAAGCCACCCCGCTCACCACGGTTGTCATCCCGACGGAAACCACTCCGGGGCCCACGGTCGTCGCCCCGACGGTCATCACGCCGGTCGTCGCGACGGACATCACGCCGGTCGTCCACCCGACGGTCGTCGCGGCGATCATCACGGCGGTCGTCCCGCCTGTCGTCACGGCGGAAACCACCACGGTCGTCCCGCCGGAAACCGCGGTCCCGGTCGTCACGCCGATCGTCACTACGACGGTCGTCCCGCCTGTCGTCACGCCTGTCATCGCGGCGGAAACCGCCACGGTCGTCCCGCCTGTCATCCCGACGGTCGTCCCGCCTGTCGTCACGCCGGAAGCCACCGCCGCGAGGTCCCCGATCGTCGCTGCGACGGTCGTCCACCCGACGGTCGTCGCGGCGACCGTGACCCCCGCCGCCCCCGCCGCGGTTGTCGTCGCGCCGGAAGGTGGGACGGTCACCGCGCGCACCACGGTCACCGCGGTCGTCACGGCGGTCGTCCCGCCTGTCGTCACGGCGGTCGTCGCGACGGAAACTACCGCTGCGAGGCGCACGGTCGTCGCGGCGCGGCCCACGGTCCCGGTCGTCCCGCCGGCCGAACCCGCCACCACGGTTGTCGTCACGCCGGAACCCACCACCACGCTCACCACGGTCGTCACCACGACGCTCGTCGCTACGACGGTCATCGCCGCGACGGTCGTCCCGCCTGTCGTCACGCCGGTCATCGCGTCGGAAACCACCACGGTCGCCTTCACGACGGCCGTATCCACCACGGTCGTTGTCACGCCGGTCGTTGTCGCGGCGGTCGTTGTCCCGACGGAAGCCGCCACGGTCTCCGCGCTGACCACCACGATCACTACGGACGCCGCGGTCACCACTGTCCCGTCGCCGCTGGTCGCGCTCCGGTCGGTCGTCGGGAGAGTTGGTGGACATGGTGACTCCTGTCATCGGTACTGCAAGTCATTCTCACGCGGCCGGGTACCCGGCGCGCTGTGGATGGTGTTGTGTTCAAGACAGCAAAAAGGACCCCTGGTCCCAGCTGTACGCTGGTGACCAGGGGTCCTTCCAAAGATTGTTCGGCGGCGTCCTACTCTCCCACAGGGTCCCCCCTGCAGTACCATCGGCGCTGTAAGGCTTAGCTTCCGGGTTCGGAATGTAACCGGGC